>JABGVR010000009.1 GCA_018645985.1 Hellea sp.
CAGGCCTTTGCAGCAATTAATAGAAAAACAGTAGGGCCATCTGCAATATCGCTAAATATGGGTAGTGCGTCCAAAATGTTTAAAGTCCCAACGGCATTGACAGAAGAAGCAATTTGGGACATTATAAAACGCTTTGGAACTACTGCAAAAATCATGAAAGAGGCAGGCTTTACCGGTTGTCAAATTCATGGTGCTCACGGGTACTTGGTTAGTCAGTTTTTATCTTCTAATAGTAATATTCGAAAAGATCAATGGGGTGGCTCTCTTAATAATAGAGCTCGTTTTGTTTTAGAGGTTTATCGCGAAATTCGTCGTCAAGTAGGCTCGGGTTATCCAATAGGAATTAAGATTAATTCGGCAGATTTTCAGCGAGGTGGTTTTACAGAAAAAGAATCTATGGAAGTGATTCGCCTCCTAGGGAATGAAGGAATCGATTTGATTGAAATATCTGGTGGAACCTATGAGAGGCCAGCTATGATTAAAGGAAATCGTAAGAAAAGTACCATATCGCGTGAGGCTTATTTCCTAGATTATATAGAAAAAGCTCGCAAATTAATTAAAACACCATTGCTACTTACAGGTGGGTTTCGTACTGTTTCGGTAATGGAGAAAGCTTTGGAGGATGGCAGTTTAGATATTGTTGGTTTAGCAAGACCGTTTTGCTTGTATCCTTATTTAGCGAATCAAATTTTTGACGGATCAGTAAAACGATTTGACACTCCGACTCCCAAAATTGGTGTTAAGTTTTTAGATAAACTAGGTGGCGTAGAATTACCCTGGTATGAGCTTCAAATTCAACGTATTGGGAAAGGGAAATCTCCAAAATCTGACTTATCAGGAATTTTGGCTTTCTGGTTTAGCCTTAAGAGTTTGTTTTTAAAATCTTTTTGGAAGAATAAATAAGCCTAAAAAAATATTCCCAAAAATAAAAGTTATTCTTGGGAATAATACTGTGGAGCTGCAGGGATTCGAACCCTGGTCCGGACAAAGCACCGGAGAACTTTCTACATGCTTAGCTTTTATTCAGATTTTCGAAATCAGGTAGGCATAAAAGCGGCGACACCATCATCTTATCTTCAATTTATCTCGGATTACTGTCAAAGTACCCAGTTTTCCTTACCCGAAATTTTTAAGTCGCTACGCTGTGTATCAGGCATCAAGCGCAAGGACTAAAAGCTTACTAATCCTTGATTAGGCAGCTAATGCGAATCTATTTTCGCCAATTATGGTTTAATCATCATTTGTTAACGGAGTGTATCATCAGTGCTCCGACATGCTTACTAACCAATCAACTCTACCGTCGATACCAGTCAGCCCCATATTATTATAGTAATATTGAAACCTTGTTATATCCTCCTTAGTTCCTCTCATTCTTATTAATTTCTAATTTTAGCCTATGTGAATGGTTGTTCAGTATCACAAACTCTGTTAATATCGACTCATATCAGTCATTATAAGAGTTTTTAGAAAAATAAATTAATTTTTTTAACTCAAGTTTTGTGTATAAACAAAAAATGATAATATCTTTGATATAGAATAGTTTAACAGTAAATCTGTTTAAAATTATTGAAGAAGCATTCTAATTATCTAGGGGATAGACAAAAGCTCTCGCTTTTTCTTCCCCTTTTTAATTTAAAATATCTCGGGTTTTTCATGCACAACTATTAAATATCTTACATTTCCATCCTAGCCTTTGGTGTCACTTCCTGACCTACAAATTTTCCAGCAAGATACTTTTGGTAAGCTGAAACGGCTATCATACCAGCGTTGTCAGTACAATATTGAAATGCCGGAATAAAATGCCTCCAACCATTTTCATTACAAAGATTGATCAATCCGTTCCGAAGACCACTATTAGCAGAGACTCCACCTGCTATTGCTAATTGTGTTATTCCAGTTTTTTTTGCTGCGAGTGTTAGCTTATTGAGTAAAATAGAGACGATACGTGCTTGCACCGATGCACATATGTTATTCATGTTATTAGTTATAAATTGATCATCTTTCTTCATTTCCTTCTGGAGAAAATGTAAAATACTTGTTTTGAGACCGCTAAAGCTGAAATTAAGTCCATCTACTTTAGGTTCGGTAAATGTATAAATCGCGTCTCCATCCTGAGCGTATTTATCGATAATGGGTCCCGCAGGGTAAGTTAGTCCAAGCATTTTACCGGTTTTGTCGAATGCTTCACCAGCGGCATCATCGATTGTTTGTCCAAGAATCACCATATCCAAAAAATCATCTACTTGTACAATCTGAGTGTGACCACCAGATACGGTTAAGCACAGAAATGGGAACTGAGGCTTCGGGTCTTCAGCAAAGTGTGCTAGTATGTGTGCATTCATATGATGTACCTCTATTAGCGGAATGCCTAAGCCGAGGGCTAGAGATTTGGCGAATGAAACGCCTACAATTAAGCTGCCTAGCAGTCCAGGACCTCTTGTGAATCCAATGGCTGTCAGATCTTTTTGATGTACACTAGCATCTTCCAAGGCTGATTTGACAACAGGTACTATGTTGGCCATATGTGCTCTTGATGCGAGTTCTGGTACTACACCTCCATACTGTTCATGTACACTTTGATTAGCTATACGATTGCTCTTTATCTCTCCATCAATAATTATAGCTGCAGAAGTGTCATCACACGAAGATTCTATTGCCAATATGATCACCTTTTCGCCTTTCTTAACATTCATACTCTAAAAATGGATATTTACCTTGCTTTAAATAAATTAATCTTTGTACTATTGTACTACGTCAGAATAGATATTAAATGCATCTATATTCATAAGAGGTGCCTATTATTGTGACATAATATCTACATTGTAGTAGATTTACGTAGGATTAAATTCTAACTAGTATCAAACGCAAAATTAAGCTTTATTCAATGAAAAACGTTTTTAAAATACTCATATA
>JABGVR010000064.1 GCA_018645985.1 Hellea sp.
AAATCGACTTATACTGATGCTTTGGTGCAAAAAATAAACCCAAGAACTGGAAGAGTTCATACTAGTTTTTCACTAGCAGCAACGACTACAGGCCGGCTATCCTCATCAGACCCTAACCTGCAAAACATTCCAATTCGAACAGAGGATGGTCGTAAGATTAGAGATGCATTTATAGCTGAACCAGGACATTTATTGGTTGCCGCCGACTACTCACAAATTGAATTACGTTTGTTAGCACATACTGCTAATCTTCCTGCCATGAAGAAAGCATTTTCTGATGGTGTAGATATTCATTCGTTAACGGCATCTGAGATTTTTAATGTAAAGCTATCAGAGATGGACGCGTCAACTAGGCGGCGAGCTAAAGCTATAAACTTTGGTATTATTTATGGAATTTCAGCATTTGGTTTAGCTAATAATCTAGGCATATCACGCACAGAAGCGAGTGAATATATCAAAAATTACTTTAAAAAATTTCCTGGTATCAAAGATTATATGGAGAATGCTAAGGATGAGGCTAGGGAATATGGTTATGTAAAAACCCTTTTTGGACGTAAATGTCACGTTAAAGGAATTAAAGATAGGAATCCTGCTATAAGGGGCTTTGCTGAACGACAAGCCATTAATGCCCCAATTCAGGGCTCTGCTGCGGATATAATCCGTCGAGCTATGATAAGAATTCCTAATAATATTAAAGCCATAGATGATTCAAAAATGTTATTACAGGTGCATGATGAACTTATTTTTGAGGTGCCGGAAGCAAATGCAAACGAACTAATTAAAATAGTTACAACAACAATGCAAAATGCGGCAATGCCTGCTGTTGATATATCTGTTCCATTGGTTGTAGAAGCGCATGCTGCAAAAAATTGGAATGATGCTCACTAAGGAATTTAAAATATGACATTTATTGTCTTGGTCCGTCATGGACAATCAGAATGGAACCTTCAAAACCGTTTTACTGGATGGGTTGACGTTGGTCTCACCAATGCAGGAGTAAACGAGGCTATTAAATCAGGTGATTTGATAGCTAAAGAAGGCATTATATTTGACCGAGCTTTTACAAGCCTTCAACGCAGGGCCATTAAAACACTTTGGTTGTCCTTAGAAGCCGCAAATCAACTTCATTTACCGGTAATCAAAGACTGGAGATTAAATGAGCGGCATTATGGATCTCTTACTGGGTGTAATAAACAAGAAACAAGATCTAAATACGGCGATGAGCAAGTCCATATTTGGAGAAGAAGTTTTGATATACCACCTCCAAAAATTGACAAACAAAATAAATATCATCCAATCCATGACTCAAAATACAGTAATGTAGACCCTGAAGTACTTCCAACTGGAGAGAGTTTGAAAATGACCTGCGACCGCGTATTGCCCTACTTTTCATCTTCAATTGCACCTTTCATAAACGATAAGAAAAACTTAATTATTTCTGCACATGGAAATAGCTTAAGGGCGATATTAAAAGACCTTTTTAAAGTTAACGATATAGAAATTCCTAATTACGAATTTCCTACAGGAAATCCTCTTTTAATTGAATTTGGTTCTGACATTAATACAATAGTCTCTGCTCGATACTTGGATGCTGAGCGCGCTAAAGTACTTCCGGAGATTTAAACTGGTTAATCATGTTAAATGGATGAAAATTGCGCTTGATTTATCAAAAAAGCAGTTAGGAAAGACTGGTGAAAACCCTTCAGTAGGCTGCATTATAGTAAAAAATAATAAAGTAATTGCAAGCGGGGTAACATCAGATGGGGGAAGGCCCCATGGCGAAACAAACGCACTTCAGATTGCTGGAGGTAAGGCGAGGGGCTCAACGGTTTATGTAACTCTTGAGCCATGTTCTCATTATGGCCAGACTGCACCGTGTGTTAATGCTTTAATCCTAGCAGGTATAAAAAGCTGTGTAATTGCAATTATTGATCCAGACACCAGAGTAAATTGGCGTGGAGCGGCGCTTCTTCAGGAAGCTGGAATAGATACTATTGTAGGTGTTTGTGAACATGAAGCTTATAAGGTCAATTCTGATTTTTTTAAAAGACATAACATTCATGAACCAAATAAAACTATACACTTATAAATTTATATAATTTAATTTTGCTATGGCGGGTTTGCCTTTCATAACCGAGCCTTCATTAAGTTTTTGTTAATATATTTGTGCAAAATCTTTACTATGGGCACAAAAGCTATTGAAATGATAATTGAACCAGGGGCTGAAAAGTTAATCAAGCAGATGGGGAAACGTTTAAAAACAAAGGCACGTTCAAAGGTAATCAATTTAATACTTAATCATATTAAAGAAGTATATCATAATTCAGAAATAACAGGGTGGTTCTCTGAAATTCGATTTTCAACAGATAAAAGAACAACTATTCGCATCAGTTCAGAAAATGCAGATTATTTAAATTCTATATCTCAGGTGGTATCTCAAGGCCGTCCTACCGTAACATTAGAGCTAGTTTACTTTGCAGCTGCTAACCTTTCACGCGAAGACTTAGAGAGTTTAGTTTAATATTTTTAGGCTATGTTCAAGTTTTAAGTTAAACCTAGGCTTTCTTTAAGCGCAAGCTCTTGAGGCATCCCTACTGAATGAAACCCACCATCAACATGATGAGTTTCACCAGTACAAGAAAGTCCAAGGTCAGAAAGAAGATACAAAGCTGCGCCCGCAACCCCCATCGGATCTGTGTTGTCCTGAAGTGAACTAGCAGCCTTGTTAAACCTGAACATGTGTCTCCCTGATCCAATACCCGCAGCTGCGAGTGTTTTTATTGGTCCGGCGGATATGGCATTTACCCTAATTTGTCTTGGCCCTAGATCAGCCGCCATGTAGCGCGTACTCGCCTCTAAAGCTGCTTTTGCTACTCCCATTACATTGTAGTTAGGGATTACTCTTTCAGAACCAAGGTATGTAAGGGTTATCATAGACCCACCATCATTCATAATTTCAGCAGCACGTCTTCCTGCATCCACAAAGCTGTAAGCTGATATGTCTAACGCTGATTTGAAGCCTTCCCGCGTTGTATTTTCTATAAAACTTCCAGCTAATTGATCTTTACCGGCGAATGCAATGGCATGAACTAAAAAATCAATTTTACCCCATTCTGTTTCAAGTTTTGAAAAAGTTGAATCCATTGTTTTATCGTTTGTAACATCGCATTCACAAAGTATTGAGGAGCCTATGGACTCAGCAAGTGGTTTCACACGTCGTAAAAGTGCTTCTCCCTGATAAGTAAAGGCAAGCTCCGCCCCTTGAGAAGATAGCTGACGCGCAATAGCCCATGCAATTGAATTTTTGTTAGCAACTCCCATGACTAGGCCGCGCTTTCCTGCCATTAAAGTACCAGTTGGAAAATGTTGATCTGCCATTATACTATCCTTTGTAGTTTTAGCTGCTAAGTAACCAAAAGTAGCAGTGTCATATATAAATTATTATTCAACTTTAGTAAATATTACACTTCCATTCGTGCCACCAAACCCAAAACTGTTCGACATTACTGAAGTCAAATCAGTTTCGATCATTTTAGTTACAATGTTGACCTTCGGAAGCTCGGGGTCCAGCTCAGTTATATTGATAGATGGTGCAACAAACCCTTTATCCATCATGATCAAACTATAAATAGCTTCCTGAACCCCTGCTGCTCCCAGGCTGTGCCCAGTTAAGCACTTAGTAGCTGATATGTAGGGACAATCGTCTTTAAAAACTCTACTAATTGCCCCTGTTTCAGCGACATCGCCCACTGGCGTCGAAGTTGCATGAGGGTTAATATAATCGATTTTTGTAACTCCTTTTGTTTTAGCGTCATCTAATGCCATTCTCATTGCTCTTTCTGCACCTTCTCCTGACGGTGCAACCATATCATATCCATCAGATGTTGCAGCATAACCTGTTATTTCTGCATATATTTTAGCACCTCTCGCAATGGCATGCTCATAATCTTCTAAAACAACCATTCCTGCGCCACCAGCTATAACAAAGCCGTCACGGCTAACATCAAATGCTCTTGAGGCAGTTTCTGGAGTGCTATTATATTTACTACTCATAGCACCCATCGCATCAAATAGTGAGGACATTGCCCATTCAACTTCTTCACCTCCTCCGGCAAACATGATATCTTGTTTCCCCCATTGTATTTGTTCGCAGGCCGCACCGATGCAGTGCAAAGATGTAGTGCATGCCGATGTAATGGAATAATTCACACCTTTAATTTTAAAGTGCGTGGCTAATGTTGCAGACACAGTTGACGACATTGCTTTAGGAACTGCAAACGGTCCAATGCGCTTAGGCGAAGTATTTTTACGTGTTATATCTGCGGCCCTTACAATTTCTATTGCACTTGGCCCGCCCGATCCTGCTATTATACCTGTGCGGTTATTAGACACTTGATCTTCATTTAATCCAGAGTCATCGATAGCTTGTTGCATTGAAACTGCACTCCATCCAGCGGCATCCCCCATAAAGCGGTATGATCTTTTTGGTATATGATCCTTTGCAACAAGTGTTGGACGACCTGATATTTGACTCCGAAAGCCTAGTTCAGTCATTCTGTCATCTCTTGTGATTCCTGAGGTTCCGTTTTTTAGACTTTTCGCAACTTCGTCTTTGTCATTACCAATGCATGAGACTATTCCAATGCCAGTTACTACCACTCGACGCATTACAATACCTCTTTTTCTGATTTCTCAGGAACAAATAAACCAACACGTAAATCATCTGCTTTGTAAATCAAATTATCATCAGAATACATTCTTCCATCTGCTATACCTAACACAAGCTTTCTGCGAATTACTCTTTTGAGGTCTATCTCGTACCTGACCTTCTTTACATCTGGAGTTACTTGTCCTGTAAACTTTACCTTACCAACACCAAGCGCTCTTCCTCGCCCGGGCGAACCTGACCAGCCCAACCAAAACCCCACTAGTTGCCACATTGCATCTAACCCTAGGCATCCTGGCATAACGGGGTCGCCTTTAAAGTGACAATTAAAAAACCAAAGATCTGGGCTTATTTGAAGTTCTGCTATCAGACTTCCTTTAGAAAACGGACCGTCATCAACTCCTATATGATTAATTTTATCCAGCATGAGCATTGGCGGAGCAGGTAATTTCGCATTTCCGGGCCCAAAGAGACTTTCCTCACCGCTTATTATTAAGTCATCATAACTATATTCTGATTGTATTTTCTTCATGAGGATAATGCCTTCTTTGCTAATATTATTTTAGAGAAGTGAATTGTAAACTCAAGCTTCAATAAGCATTTTATTTATTTTTAGTAATTTTACTGTTTTTATCATACATAGAAATCATATTTGTGGCTGGTGGCCAATCTGGTCGTATTTCCAGAGCTAAAATTAAATCTGCTAAAGCTTTATCTGATAAGCCTAAACCATCAAGAGCTATTGCCCTATTGTATAGTGCCTCAGGTAGTTTTTCTGTTCCCATTTCTATGGACTTAGTTGCCGCTTCGATTGCTTGCTGATAATTTTTGGTATAAATTCTACTTGCTGCTAAATTAATATATATTTCTGATAATTCAGGCTGCACTATCGTTGCTTTCGTATATTGCTCTTGTGCTTTGAGGTATTCACCTCTTCTCATCAATAAAATACCAAGATTAACATGAGTTGCAGCTTTGTCTTTTTTTGACAATGGTTCTTTGAGTGCTTTGTAACATATATTGATTGATGTTAACTTGCTAGTGGTTTTAAATTTTGTATTCTCGTAGCACTCATTTGCTATGCCACCGCCCTGAACGATTATTTGGGCTAATAATGCGTTGGAAAATATAAAAACAAATAATATCGAAAAAATGAATTTTTTGATCAATTTAATTTTTCCTTTTAGTAACTAAATCTTATTTTAGGGCCACTTAACAACTGGTGGCATAGAGCTTAAGATAGTTTTAATATTTCCGCCTGTTTTTAAACCAAATGTGGTCCCTCTATCCCAGAGAAGATTAAATTCCACGTATCTACCTCTTTGTATCAGCTGCTCTTCCCTATCTTCATTTGTCCATTCATCAAACATTCTTTTTCTTACAATATTCGAATACGTGTCCTTAAAATGGATACCTAAGTCTTTTGTAAAAGCAAAGTCTGCTTCCCAGTCACCACTATCTAATCTATCGTAAAATATACCACCTACTCCTCGTGGTTCTGAGCGGTGGTGTAAAAAAAAGTAGTCATCACACCAATCTTTAAATTTGTTGTAATCAGCTACTGAATGTTTCTCGCAAACTGCACGCATGCCTGCGTGAAAATCAAGGGCATCTTGAGAGGTCTGAACACGATCTTTAGCTTGAGTTGGTGTTAAATCACCACCTCCGCCAAACCAGCCTTTGGTTGTAACTATATACCTTGTATTAAAATGAACACTAGGTACATGTGGGTTTCGCATGTGAGCAATGAGCGAAATTCCTGCCGCCCAAAACCTTGGGTCCTCCTTTGCTCCAGGAGTTTTTTCTCTCATTTCTCCTTCAAACTCACCATTTACAGTTGAAATATGAACTCCGCATTTTTCAAAAAGCCGCCCCCTGAGCATTCCTCCGGTGCCACCGCCCCCATTTTTTTCATTTCGCAACCAATCCTCATAGATAAATTTTCCAGGTGTATCTCCATAAAGATCTGCAGGTGCTTCATTCTCAAGCCTTTCAAATTCAGTACAAATAGTATCTCTGAGTTCTTTGAACCAAACAGTTGATTTAGTTTTTTTTATATTTTGCAATTCATGAGCCTATTAGGGTATGGAGATTTATATTGTGATGTTTATAGCTGAAAAAATCTTTGGTCTATGAGAAATTTTCTTTAATGATATATTATTAACTAGGCAGATTGTTTAATTGTCTCAACCCCTCATAAGCTGCGATCACAACTGATGTCGCTAAGTTAAAACTTCTCATACCTGTTGCAATAGGTATAATAATCTTTTCATCTGAGACTGAATGAACTGTTTCAGGAACTCCGGCGCTTTCTTGCCCAAAAATTAAACGGTCATCACTACGGAACTGAAAGTCGTTTAAAGGGGTTGCCCCTTTTGTGGTAAGTAACACCAATCTTCCTGAGTCGGGAACCTCCATAAAGCTTTTCCAACTTTTATGTCTCACGATTTCTTGTGGTGACCCATAATCCATAGCTGCAAGGCGAATTGCTTTAGAGGTAAGAGGAAAACCGCAAGGTTCAATTACCTCTAAACTAACATTAAAACATGCGCAGGAGCGCATAATTGCCCCAAAATTCCCAGCCATGTCGGGTTGGTAGAGAATAATTTTCATAAATATGTATCCCAATAAAATGTGTCGCATTGCGTCGTTTTAGCGCGAATAAACTATGGATGTTCTGCTCATATATATATAGAACGCAGTACATAATAACGCTATAGAAAAATATGAAATGCTAACGCACCGAAAAGGAGTGGACAGATTATGTCCGATGATCGAAAATTAGATGTAGCTACTGCAGTCGATGATGAAGGTAAACGTGATTTTATATTTATAGCTACAGGAGCCGCCGCCGCCGCTGGTGCTGTTTCGTTGGGCTGGCCCCTGGTAGCGCAGATGGGTAAGGCCGCTGATACATTGGCTGCAGGTTCGATAGAGATAGATGTATCCAAAGTTGCGGAAGGGCAACAGCTTAAGATGTTATGGAGAGGTAAGCCTGTATTTGTGAGGCACAGAACCCCAGCAGAGATAAAGATCGCTGAAGATACGCTCATAAGTGATTGTCCAGACCCCGAAGAAGATAGCGCACGATTGATTGCTAAGCCAGACGGAACTGTCGACCCACGTTATCTTGTAATGATTGGAGTTTGTACACACTTTGGATGTATTCCAGTTGGAGAATCTGGAGATTTTAATGGTTGGTATTGTCCTTGTCACGGCTCTCATTACGATACATCTGGCAGGATACGCAAAGGTCCAGCCCCTAAGAATATGGCAATTCCAGAATATAAATATGTTTCAGATACGGTTATTAAGGTAGGTTAATTATGAGCGGACATCCTTCTACATACGAACCCAAATATGCTGCCACCAAATGGCTCGACACCCGTCTTCCTATAGTGCGTATGGGTGCAGATTTCATGACTTTTCCATCTCCTAGAAACCTAAATTATTGGTACACATTTGGAGGAATTCTGACATTATGTTTAGCATCCCAAATTATAACAGGGATAATCCTTGCTATGCATTATGTTCCTCATGTTGACCTTGCTTTTGACTCCGTCCAGCGCATTCGACGCGATGTACCATTTGGTTGGCTTTTACAGCCTATGCATGCGGTGGGAGCCTCTATGTTTTTTCTGGCAGTCTATGTGCATATGTTCAGAGGTCTCTACTACGGATCTTACAAGGCGCCGAGAGAGGTTCTGTGGATAATAGGCTGTTTGATTTATCTAGTAATGATGGCTACTGGGTTTCTTGGATACACTCTCCCGTGGGGACAAATGTCTTTTTGGGGCGCAACAGTTATTACTGGGTTTTTTGGCGCAGTGCCTGTTGTAGGTGAGAGTTTACAACAATGGCTACTAGGAGGCTATGCAGTTGATAATGCAACTTTAAATCGCTTCTTTGCTCTTCATTATCTATTACCTTTTGTAATTGCAGGGCTTGTAGGCTTGCATGTTTGGGCCTTACATCATGTGGGCCAGAATAATCCGATAGGAATTACAACAAAAACAAAACAGGACACACTTAGTTTTCATCCTTATTACACCATCAAGGATGGCTTTGCAGTTGTAGTTTTTCTTCTGATTTTTGCTTTTTTTATATTTTATCAACCTGATGCATTAGGGCACGCCGATAACTATATCGAGGCTGATGCACTTAAGACACCTCCACACATTGTGCCAGAATGGTATTTTTTACCTTTTTATGCAATATTACGTGCTGTACCGGATAAGCTTCTCGGGATAGTACTAATGTTGGGAGCTATAGTTGTTTTGTTTGTACTGCCCTGGCTGGACACTTCAAAAGTTCGATCAATGAGGTTCCGCCCAGTGGCAAAATGGTTCTTTTGGATTTTCTTATTTTTCTGTTTCATACTAGGTTGGTGTGGAGCTGAAACACCTGATAATATCGCCATTCCTTTTGGTACAGATGCATCGGGACAAGCTCGAGGACTTAACTTTACATGGCTTTCACGCATTGCAACTATTTATTATTTTGCATATTTTGTTTTAATATTACCCATACTAGGACTTGTAGAAACCCCAAAGGACCGTCCAGAGTCTATTACAAAAGCAGTACTTGGCGACATTAATCATACAGTAATTGTGCCAGCCGAATAGGGGATTGAGATGACTTTTAATGCTAAGCTAATTTTCTTCACAGTAGCTCTTGTAATTACAACTTTCTCGGGGGTAGGCTATGCCGCGGGGGACAGTAGCACAGGCGACTATGAAATGGAGCATAAGCACTGGCATTTCAATGGTGCTTTTGGAACTTACGACAAGGCATCTGCCCAGCGCGGATACCAAGTATACCGAGAAGTGTGTTCATCATGTCATCAACTAAAACATTTATCGTTTAGACATCTCGGCGATCAAGGAGCTCCTTTTTACGATGAACGTTATCCAAATCCTAACGATAATCCACTTGTAAAGAATTTTGCTGCTGACTGGAGTATTGAAAGTATAGATGGAGAAACTGGTGATATTTTAGAGCGTCCAGGTGTTCCTGCGGATAAATTTCCTGCTATATACCCCAATGCAGCTGCTGCTAGAGCTAGTAACGGAGGTGGGCTTCCTCCTGATTTATCAGTTATAGTTTCAGCGAGAAATGGCGGCGCGGACTACATCTATAATCTTTTGTTAGCTTACGATGCTGAAATGCCAAATGACATGGTTATGGGTCCAGGTTTAAGTTATAATCCAGTCATGGATGGCGGCGCTATTGCTATGGTTGCTCCTTTATCTGAGGATTTAGTAGAATATGCTGATGGTACACCTGCCACAGTGGAGCAAATGGCTGCAGATGTTACTGAATTTTTAGCATGGTCGTCTGACCCAAAAATGGAACAGAGGAAAAGTGCAGGATTAATGACAATGCTCTATTTGACTATTCTTGCAATATTACTTTGGTTTTCTTATAAGCGAGTCTGGAAAGACGTTGAGCATTAAATATTTTTTTTGTTTTTATAAACCAACCGCCGTTTCATTTCAGGCGGTTTTTTTATTTTGAGATTTAGTAGATTATTATGAGTGAATGGATTTTAGGCATAATCGGAGGCTCTGGTTTATACAATATAGAAGGGCTTGAAAATAAAGAATGGATTTCCATTGATAGCCCTTGGGGGTCACCCTCTGACTCTATATTATTCGCTGAAATAAATGGAATTAAACTTCGGTTTTTACCTAGGCACGGTCGAGGCCATAACCTGACTCCCAGTGATATTAACTATAGAGCAAACATAGATGTTTTAAAAAGAGCAGGGTGCACAGACCTTCTGTCATTGTCAGCTGTTGGTTCTTTGCGCGAAGATTACCGGCCTGGAGATTTTGTTGTAATAGATCAATTTATTGATAGAACTTTTAAACGCGAAAAAACTTTTTTTGGAAAAGGGCTAGTTGCGCATGTATCTCTCGCTAACCCAGTCTGTAACCGGCTTGCAGAACTTGTTTTTAAAGCAGCTCATTCTACCGGAGTGAAAGTTCATAACAGAGGAACCTATTTAGTAATGGAGGGGCCTCAGTTTTCTACTAAAGCTGAAAGTAACCTTTACAGAAGTTGGGGTTGTGATGTTATTGGAATGACAAATATGCCAGAAGCAAAGCTCGCTAGAGAGGCGGAACTGCCATATGCTTCTGTTGGAATGGTCACAGATTATGATTGTTGGCGCGAAGGTGAAGACAATGTTGATGTAGCAGCTGTTATTAAAATTTTAAATGAAAATGCGCTTACGGCTTCAAAGACTGTAAGCGAATTTTCAAAAATAATTAAGGATTATGGTATTAGAGATGATGGATTTCAAGGTATTGAAAGAAATCTAGATTTTGCCATTATAACCCCTAAAGAAAGTCGTGACAGCCTTTTGGTTGCTAAACTTGATGCAATAGCTGGGCGAGTATTAAACTAAATTCTAAGTTCGCCATTTTAGTGTTGTTGCTTTTACGGGATTTTTAAATTTGCGACCTAGTTCATTGCAGTCATTCCATTCCTTTTTTATTGCATAATACCATTTTGCTTGGGTGTTAGCATCATCAATAAGCATCATTTTAGGGTTGTAAGCCAGACCCATCTGTTGAAGTTTAATAATGTTTGCATCTTGTTGAATAAATTTTTTGGTAAACATCTGCAGTATTGGTGATAATATTTTTATAATTCTCAGGTTAGTAAAAAATATTTGGCGTATTTCAGTCTTATTCGCATTAATTGGGGTTACAATAGTGATCGACAGAAGAGTTTTTTTACCAATTTTTATTTCTTCAGTTCTGAAACCAGGAATTTGAAAGATAATTTCAGTGACTGGATTTCCTCCGAGTAGCTTGTAGGCAAAACTGTTTGAAGATGGAGAGTGCGGTTTCATAGTAAAGCCTAGCAAGTAAGGCTCAAAATATTTTATTTTATCTTTTATCTTCTTTGGTGATCGCCACCACCATTGCTGATGAACATATGGGCCATGTGCTGGGTCTATCAAGCCAATTACAGCATGATCAATATTGCATTCTAGTATGCAGCTGTAATCGATAATTGCTTTTTTTGTTGAAAATGGAAGCCTATAAGGTTGTATGCGCGGCTTATTTGTGGATCTATTGTTTGCTAAGTAAACCCATATTAAATTGTCTTGCTCTTTCGTTATGTAAGTCGGAACTGAAATTCTTTCTATTTTTAAATTTTGATCCGAAGTTAAAGAAGGTATAGTTTTGCAGATACCAGAGTCTACATCAAACCTCCATCCATGGTAGGGGCATTCAACTGTATTTTTTATAATACAGCCTTTTGAAAATGGAGCCGCACGATGCGGGCAAGTATCTCTTAAGGCGAAAATAGAGCCATTTTTTCGCCTTCCAACAACTAAAGGTTGTCCTGCAATAACTTTTCTTTTCATTTTCCCTAAATGTATTTCTGAGGAAGTTCCAATGAAATACCAAGTGTTGAATAAGAAATTATTTTCATGAGTTTCTGTCATAAAGTTGCCATATCTAACACTTGTTTCGCTGTTAAACCATTATTCCGTAAAGATCTAATACTGGTGTCTAAACCTCGTTTTGAAAGTTTATCGCCATATTTATTGTTTAGAACTGGATGGTGATGGTATTTGGGTGTCTGCCAGTTACTTAGTTTTTGAATTAAAACATGTAAATGTGTTGATTCATACAAATCATAACCGCGCACTACATGGCTTATATTTTGGTGATGATCGTCATGTGTTACAGCAATATGATAAGATACCCCTATATCTTTTCTTGCGATAATGGGATCAGGTTTCTTGTTTATTATAGAATCCATTAACGCCATTTTTGAATTTACTTCTTTTTCCGTACCAGAGCTTGTTTCTATAAATGTGAGTTTTTGATCTTTTAAAAATTGCATAGATTTTCTTAGATCCAACCTAATAGAGTGTGTTATGTTTGGCCTATTATTACTCCTTTTAAAGTTATCTAGATACCCTTCGATGCTTATTCCTTTATTTTTTGGCAATAAGCCGTCTCTAATATTTCCTCTTGTTAATGAGCACTCGTAAGCAAGTCCTAAATCACAAAGATTTTTGATGGCCTTGGCGTAATCATAATAGTGTTTACTTTGTATCTTTACGGGCACTGGCCAATCAAAACCAAGCCAGTCCAGATCTCGATAAATTCCAAGTGTATATTCGTTTGTGCATCGAGTATGGTCAATATCCTCAATACGGAGTAAGCAATTAAACCTCTGATTTTTTACAAAATTGAAAGCTACTTTAGCCGCAAATGCGTGCCCTAAATGCAATCTCCCAGTTGGTGATGGAGCAAACCGGGTGACCATAATTCGTATCCTGTGTTGTGGCTTATAATTTCAGCATTATTTTTTTACTCTTAATCACCTATTAGAGTTTTTCTTTTAATGCAATCTTGACGTCATTCGTAAAACAGAGGATTGATGAGTTATGGATACTACAATACGGTCATCAATTTTAACTTTAACATTTATTGCTGTGATTACATCTTTGTATTTTACTCGTGATTTGATATCCCCGATAGCATTGGCCGTATTTATATGGCTTATAATTGATGCTTTTGCGAGTTGGATAGATAGCTTATCAAGAAGGATACCTTATTGGGTAGCGCTCATTATCGCAATTATGACTGTTGTAATTTCACTAGCAGGAATAACTGTTGTTGTTATCGACACTGCAGGTGACCTAATTGAACAGGCCCCAATTTATGAGGCACGTCTAGATGGTCTATTTAAGTGGGCTTCAAGTCTAGTGGGTTATCAAGAGGAGAATATTGCTAATTTCATATCTGGTTTGAATTTAGAGGCTAAAATTAATTCTAGTTTAATTGGTTTTGCAAGTTCAGTACAGAGTGTTTTATCTGATTTTGTTACTATTTCAATTTATGTGGCTTTCCTATTTGCAGCCCAAGCCTCTTTCCCTCAAAAAATTGAGCATTTGTTTAGTAAAAAATCTTCGAAAGTAAAAGTAATGAAGATATTTGAAAGTATCCGTAATTCAGTTAAGAGGTATGTGAGTGTTCAGACCATTATAAGTTTAATTCAAACAATACTGTCTTTTGCCATAATGTCGGCTTTAGGGCTGGAAAACGCATTATTTTGGTCGCTCGTTATTTTTATTCTTAATTATATACCAATCGTGGGTGGTTTAGCGGCAATTGTTTTACCTGTTGCTTTTGGCATTATGCAGTTTGATTCTATAACACCAATTTTAATTCTAACTATTGGTTTATTTGCAGTTCAATTTATTATTGGGAATACACTACAGCCAAAAATGATGGGAGATAGTTTAAACCTATCCGCCCTTGTTGTAGTTTTATCTTTAACACTTTGGTATGCATTATGGGGCGGAGTAGGCGCGTTTCTTTCTGCTCCATTGACTGTTATAGTTATGATCGTATTCGCACAGTTTTCAACAACACGTTGGCTTGCTGTTTTATTATCTGCCGATGGTATGCCTGGTGCCAGTAATCAGACTTAAATTACATAGTTTTTTCAAAAACTTTCATTGCCCATATGTTTCTCAGAGCGTAGAGCAATAAAATGAATAGTATTTTATATGTAGCAATAGGAGGTGCACTTGGCGCCAGTGCGCGCTACTCTTTGAGTTTGTTAATATCAAAGATTTATATATCTGATTATCCTTTGGGAACAATTACAGTAAATATTCTAGGAAGCTTTTTGATGGGTTTTATTGTGGGCTGGCTTTCATCAAAAGTGAATGATGCAAGTAACCTTATGCTTTTTCTTGGGGTTGGGCTTCTGGGGGGATTTACAACTTTTAGCACATTTTCTCTAGAAGCCTTTTCGATGTATGAAAAAAAAGATTATGGACTATTCATCACTTATATAAGTTCTTCAGTTTTTCTGTCTATTGGCGCTTTAATTCTGGGCTTAATATTAGCGCGTAAAGTATTAGGCACATGAGTGCTGTGCAAAATATTACTGTTGACACAATTGACTCAGGATCACGACTTGACCGTTGGTTTAAAAAACGTTTTCCGCATGTTCCTCATGGAAAAGTTGAAAAATTACTTCGAACAGGCCAGTTACGCGTGGATGGTAAACGCTCCAAGGGGAATTTAAGGGTAGAAGGTGGCCAAGTTATCCGAATTCCTCCATTACCGGACCCGTCCAAATTGAAATCTAAAAACCTTGTGAGCCCTAAAGAGGCTGATTTTTTAAGATCAATTGTAATATATGAAGATAGCGAATTAATTGCCTTAAATAAACCTCATGGAATAGCTGTACAGGGAGGTACTGGAACATCTAGCCATATTGACGGAATGCTGCCTGCTTTGGGTGAGGGATGTAGATTAGTTCATCGTCTTGACCGAGATACATCTGGTGTCCTAATAATTGCTAAAAACCTATCTGCCGCTAAATCCCTCGGTAATGCTTTCCAAAGCAGAAAAGCAGATAAAATTTATTGGGGAATAACTAATGGGGTTCCAAAACCTTCGAGTGGTGAAATTAAAGGCTATGTCGCTAAAGGACGTTTAGACAACAGGTTTGGAAATAAGCATGAGGGCAAAGAAATTATGGAAGCTGTGCATCACGGTGCTAAAGGTGCAAAGTATTCTAAAACATTATACCACACGGCTGCAAAAGCTGGCCAACGTTTAGCATGGGTCGTGATGAAGCCCCTAACAGGTAGAACACACCAATTAAGGTTGCATATGCAGTTGCTGGGTGTGCCTATCGCGGGTGATCCTAAATATATGACTGACAGACCATTGCCTGGAGGAATAGAAAATTCATTACATTTACATGCGCGTTCTATAACCTTACCAATTATAGGTAAAGAAAGTCTATATATAGAAGCCCCGCTCCCTTCGCATATGAATGATGCGTTTGAAACTCTGGATTTTGAAAAAATAAACCCCGTCGTAGATTGGGACGATCTCTCTGATGCCTAAAAAACATTCGAAACGCTTTTATAAAAATGTTTCTACCGAAAAATCAGAAGGTGGATGGGTTGTTAAGCTTGATACCTTTATACTAAAAACACCTGGCAAAAAAAACCTTTATCTACCCAATCAAGATTTGGCTTTTCTTGTTGCAAATGAATGGGACAACCAAGATGAACATATCCGTCCCTCATTAATGCCATTAACAAGGCTTTTAAATGTAGCTGTAGAGCAGACTCCTTACAATAGATCAAAATTAATAGCAGAGGCTAGAAAATATGGGGAGACAGATACCCTTTGTTATCGCGAAGATAAGGTAAGGCTTCATAGAGAAGAACAAGAAAAAAAATGGAGCCCTATTCTTGAGTGGGCGGCGTCAAGAAGTGTTTTTTTAAAAAAGACGACAAGTATTATGGCTATAAAACAAGAAGAATCATCTTTAATAGCAATAGAAAAATACGCATCAGAACTCTGTAATTTAAAACTAACTTTATTTCTTCACTTAGTTTCTGTTTATGGGTCTGTAGTTTTAGCTATGGCTGTTATGGAGGCAAGGTTAAACGGTGATGAGGCTTTTAATCTTTCGCGTTTAGATCAAATCTGGCAACATAAATATTGGGGTGAGGATGAGGAAGATGCTGAGCGTATCAATGATTTGCGTGTCGAAATAAATGAATTGTGCGGAATACTTAAATTCATTTAAAACATAAATATAAAAAATATCAAGGTGCGGCCTTTGTTGCCATTGTTCCAAAGTTGCTATCGGTCTATGGCACATTATGTTTACGCCAAGAAAAATATTATTATCACCCTCAGGCCGAATGGGACGAAAAGATTTTTGGGTAGGACTTTTTATATTAACCCTGCTATCTGCAGTCTTTAACTTTGCCTTGCAGAAATTAGGCAACACCAATACGGCCTTCCTTATCTCCCTTCCTTTTCCATTTTTGGTTCTTCATATGACTTATTGTGTTTACGGAAAGCGTTTACACGATATGGGAAGAAGTTTTTGGCCTTTAACAGGTATGATAGTCTTATTGATATTTGTTGCTATTATTGTGATGCTGGCTTTTGGGGGCACCGAGTATTTCAGTGAATTTTCTCAATACGACCGAAAAGAAGATATAGACCCGGAGGAGATAGAAAGAATAAAAATCGCATATCAGAAAAATTTATCAGAAGGAAATGCGACGGTTTATAACATTATGGCTTCTATTATATTCATATTTACTCTCTGGTGCGGTATATCTAAAGGAGATCCAAATACTAATTCTTACGGCCAGATAGAATAATTTACTAATTGAGATTATTTTAAAAACTACTTGTCTTCTTTTTAAAATTTGTCACTATAAATTTTTAAAGGGAGTTAATCATGTTAAGTACTTATTTATCACCAGCCGGCCGAATGAGTCCTAGTGATTTCAAAAAGTCAGCTTTAATACTAATTGTCGTTGGTGTATTATTTAGTATTCCTGAGTTATTAGGCATTAAAAGTCTTTCTGCTCTAGCCGGGATAGTTTCTTTTGCACTTATATACCCTTGGATAGTTATTTGGATTAAACGTTATCATGATGGCGGAAAGTCTGGGTGGATGTGTTTTTTGCCTATTGTAGTTTATTTAATGGCTACCATAATTCTTATGATGACTATGCTTGGTGATGGTTTCATGGCTATAATTGAAGCTTCGTCGACGGGCGCCTCTCAAGCCGACACAGAAAAAATGGCCGAAGAAATGGTAGCTGGTAAAGAAATGATGATTCTTTTGGCTAATACAGCTTTAAGCGCTGTTGTTGCCTTAGGGTTTAATCAATACCTTATAAGTAATGATGACCATGAAAACCAATATGGGCCTGTAGCTTAATTATTTAAATTTTTAGATGGGGTAGTGGGTCCAAAAATTATTTCAAAATTGGATTTTAGTGCCTCATCTAACTCAATCATACTTATTTTTTTTCCAAGTTTGTGTAAGCTGGTAACCCCAAAGTCTTGGATACCACAGGGTACAATTCCTTCAAAATGTGATAGATCTGGGTTTAGGTTAATACTAATACCATGAAAACTTATCCATTTCTTTAATCGGACACCAATAGCTGCTATTTTTTCTTCGGTTCCATTTTCTTGTATTACCCATACACCCACGCGCCCGCTTCGTCTTTCTGCAGTAATATCAAACACTAGAAGAGTGTTTATTATCCATTGCTCTAAATTACGAACAAAAGCCGATACGTCTCTTCCTCGTTTACGCAAGTCTAGCATTACATATGCAACTCTTTGACCGGGACCATGATATGTGTATTGACCTCCCCGGCCGCTATGAAAAACTGGAAATTTATCAGGATCAATCAAATCTGTTTCATTTGCACTAGTACCTGCTGAATAGAGAGAAGGATGTTCCAAGAGCCAGACTTTTTCTTTTGCTGTATGGGTAGCAATAAGTCTTGCCCGGTTTTCCATATAAGCAACTGCATCTTCATAGGGTATCATATCATGACCTTTTTCCCACTCGATGGTGTCATTTACATTTTTTAAATTATTATTTCTCATGTTCGATAACTGACCGTAAAATAAATAAAAATCAAGAACTCTAAAACCCAAATTCTTTCTTCACAAATTTTTATATCCTGCTATAGCCCCAGTTCTTAACGTGCGGCCGTGGCGGAATTGGTAGACGCGCAGCGTTGAGGTCGCTGTGGGGTAAAACCCGTGGAAGTTCGAGTCTTCTCGGCCGCACCATTATACTTTCCCTGTAAAATCGCAAACGATTGAAAAGTATCACTTTTTGTGATATGGGGTTTCTTGGAATTCCTATTGTTCGCAATTTTGTATAACATTTTGTGTAACATACAGGTGTCCGGATGGGACTTATGAGAGACCTAAACCAATATCTACAGATGCGCGGCAAGCGTTGGCATTACGTTCGGCGTGTGCCCAATGAGTATGCCAATTTCGACAAAAGAACCTTCATTCGTAAGGCGGTGAAAACAGAGTCGCTTGAAGTTGCCAGAGCCAAGCGTGATGAACTGGTTAAAGCCGACGACCAATATTGGCAGAGCATCGCCAGTGCAGCAGATGGGCTAACGGCGAATACTTCTGTTTTATGAAAATATTTCTTGCCAATTTTAAATTATCAGATTATCTCGAAAATTGACGATAAAGCGAGCTACAGCGAGCCCTGAACAAAGTTGCCTTACCAGATGTAATGTCTGGGGCGTTGAATGGGAAATCTGTCAGCCGTGATGATGCCTCAAGTGTCATTGAATAGCCGCCGGTAGCGTCTTAGTTTTGGTTTAGTCTACCTTTATAGCAAAGGGGACGATTTGGAATTGAGAGTTAGAGGTATGGCGCAATCCGTCACCTACTATAATCTGAGTACATTGATCTCACTGCAAGCGCAGTTGGGAGACACATTCCTGTCGTCTAAACATCAAGATTATTTGGCCGCTATTGCGGAATTCAGTAGTCTGGGGCGGGGATAAGTCCCGCCGAACCTCCCGCCGCTGACAAGCTCTATCATAGACGTTTGTTGTTTCCTTGAATTTGACCCTGAATAGGGCTCTTCGGAAATCAATCCCATGTTGAATACTCAAAATGCTGCTGTATTGCAGCACCCCACACAATTACAGCCTTATGGCCTGCCGACTTTTAATACAGCCTTTGATGCCATTGCGGCTTACCAGGGTGACGATCAAATCTATGCGCTTTACCCTCGTAAGGTTGAAGCTGCAGCGCGCCTGTTCGTGAATGGTTTTCCTGGGCATGTTCTTTATGCCGTAAAATCAAACCCTCATCCGTCGCAGCTTCAAATCCTGTGGGATGAAGGGGTAAAGCGTTTTGATGTGGCGTCCATTCGCGAGATTGATCTCGTTAATGGCTTACTGCCGGATGCAGATTTGTTTTTGATGCACCCCATCAAATCGCGTCAAACCATTGTCCATGCCTACGGTATAGGCGTTCGGAACATGTCTTTTGACCATGAGGATGAACTACAAAAGATAGTTGATTGCACCGCAGAAGCGGATGATCTGCACCTACATTTGCGATTAGCTCTGCCCAAAGTTAGCAAGCAACTCGGCGCTGTCATGCCGCTTGGCGGAAAATTCGGGGCGGATTTTGACGCGGCTGTTTCACTTTTAAAATCAGCACGCCCAATAGCACAAAAACTGGGCCTATGCTTTCATGTTGGCTCCCAATGCCTGAACACTGAAAATTACAATACAGCCTTGGCTTATGCTCGCAAGGTTGTTGATGCGGCAGGTGTAAAAATTGAATCCATTGATGTTGGCGGCGGTTTCCCTGTGGCTTATCCTGACATGCCTATTGCGCCTATGACTGCCTATTTTGATCTTATATCTGAAAGCTTGATTACGTATGGTTTTCAAGACTTAGAGGTTTTGGGTGAGCCAGGGCGCGCGCTTAGCGCAGAAGGCGGTTCAACACTTGTGCGCGTGGAGCTCCGCAAAGGGAATGATCTTTATCTCAATGATGGCACCTATGGGTCATTGTTTGATGCAGGGCAATTCACATGGAAATTCCCTGTACGTTTGCTTCGTAGCCGCCCGCCCGCGCCATGCGCCAATACAATCGGGTTTCGGTTCTTTGGCCCAACATGTGACAGCGCGGATACTATGAACGGCCCTTTTCATCTGCCCGCTGATACATGCGAAGGCGATTGGATAGAAGTGCAAAACCTTGGCGCATACGGCCAAACACTCTCCACACATTTTAACGGATTTTATAGCGACCACACGGTCGCAATTTTGGAAGATTAATCATGACCACAAATACAAAAGCACAGTTGCTCTCAACACCTGTAGAGCATTTTGACATTACAAAAATTGACGCGCGGCCTATCATTGAAGCTATGGGTAAGATGTCGTTCACGGCGCGTGATCTTGGCCGCGCGAGTAGCATTTTCAAGCAAGCCGTTGATGATAAGGAATGTTCTGTCATTCTAACACTTGCAGGCTCCACGTCAGCGGGCGGCTGTATGGATGTGTACCGCGACCTCGTGAAATACGGGATGGTGGACGCTATTGTGTCTACGGGCGCATCTATCGTCGATATGGATTTCTTTGAGGCGCTTGGGTACAAGCACTATCAAGCCGACAGTCAGGTTGATGATAATGAATTGCGTGATCTATATATCGACCGCATTTACGACACTTATATTGACGAAGAAGAGCTGCAAGCTTGTGATCACGTAATCAAAGAGATTACAGATAGCCTTGAGCGCCGCCCTTATTCATCACGCGAGTTTATCTGGGAAATGGGTAAATGGCTGAAAACTAATGCAGTCAAAAAAGATAGCTTGATTGAGACCTGCTACGACTACAATGTTCCAATTTTCGTTCCCGCATTCTCTGACTGTTCCGCTGGGTTTGGCTTGGTTAAACATCAAGTCGAAAACCCAGGTAATTACCTCTCAATTGATAGTGTCGCGGATTTCCGTGAACTTACTGACGTTAAAATAAAAGCGGGCTCTACAGGCCTTCTGATGAT
>JABGVR010000065.1 GCA_018645985.1 Hellea sp.
AGCTGTCCTGTTAAGCTGGCACTTTAGGTTAATCGAGGGCTTGATGCCACTTTTGCAATAATTTTATACACAAAATTGGTTATAACTTTGGGGTTAACCTATAGGGTAAATTCTTTCTGGTAGCCTTTTACGTGGAACCTTTTAAATAGATTTTATTTATAAGAGCTTTAAACGTTAGCAATATCAGATCTGCAAATCTACCTATTGTGCAAATGGGTTGACTTACCACAAAATGTTGTGCTCCATTATGTGTATGAACAACCATAATGAATTCTTAAAATTTGAAGCTGTATTGGCTCACTGTGAAAAAAGAGCATCTGAGGATTCACTCTTTGCTGCAATGGAATATGGGCGGGAAATGCAGTTCATTACGGGACATTACTCATTGTCGGAATCGGGCGAACGTCTCGCTGAGATGATATTGCCTAGCATCGAAGACTGATATTCTTATGCCGTTGGATTTCTGCAATCATCTTGAGCGTCAGGCATAATTGGTTGCTTGTACTGTTTGGTTAAAAGAGTATGGTTTTGTAGCGTAGCCTTGAAGGTGGAGGATTTGCGATGAACTGTCTTTTTGTACAAATACGTTGTCGGCCCGGTACGGCCTATGAAGTTGCTGCGCAAATTGTACTACGTGAAATTCATTCAGAGCTTTACTCTACCAGTGGAGATTTTGACTTGATGATGAAACTTTATGTGCCCATTGGTGAAGATATTGGGATGTTTATTAATGACAAGCTGCTCAATATTGACGGTATCGAGCGCACCCATACAATTCAAACTTTTAAAGCATTTTGATAGATGTAATCCAATTCGGAGGTTATTCTAATAAAACTTACATTAGCTTGCATCGTTCTAGTAGTTGCTATTTTACCGGGTAGCTTTATCTCGACACTCTTGGAAATTTTAATATAAAAGCAGTCACCACCTAAGATTGACCTTCTGCCCTCGGTCTCATTCATTGTTAAGAACTCGCAAATCTATGATAACTCTGAGCGTGAGCATCCCTGACATTTCAAAAAGCAAGGCGAGACCAAGTGTGAGGGTTAGCAATGCGCTGACGATTAGCCATCTTTTCGTTTGTAGAGGTAGCATGGTGCGAACGTAGCGCATATAAAGCTCCTGTAACAACACTTGAAAGCATTGCTAGTGAGGGTTCATGTCTTACGAAACCTGGGTAAAAAGACCTCCCAGAGTAGAGAGTGCTAGGGGTAGGAAACTTCCTATTCGCAATCTGTTTCTGTGTTACAATCTCATTTGGATTTTCTTCTTTTTCGTAATTCCTTTGTGAGGCAAAGGGTATGTAAATGTTCATCAGTTTGAAGTGTTGGCGGTCGGGTTTTACATATTACTCTATTTTCACGCTATTTCGCCTAGTGGAATTTTCCACAAGTGGGATAGGTTTGCGATGTTAGTTATGTTCCCGCTGGCATCCGTGGTTTTCCTTATCGGACAGCTTTTCATAGGAGTGGGTATGATAATTACTGAGCTTACCGCCGGGGCGGCAGGTCTCGTGTTTGCTGCTGTTGTCATCTTCATTGCTGTAGGGATTTTTGAAATTCTATTATTGGGTGTGAAAAGCGTATTTTAGTTAAACTTTTAATGAGCAATCCTTTGGGCTAAAGATGTAGCATGCGAGTCTCATCGCCAAAAACAATAGAAGAGAGACAGAGACGCGACCAATTTTGGACGAGCGTCGAGAACACAATATTTATATGACAAATCCGAGCAATAATCTAACACAATCCCATTATGACACTTTGGAAAGAAAATGTTTTTTAAAACAACAGGGATTTGCGTTTTTGACCCAAAAATTTGGTCAAAACCGTCGGTCCGCCATCCCGATTGGGGTGTGAGGGGATTTTTCGCCGATGCGTTAGATGTATACTCCTTCACGTTTTTGAGCCAAAATTCTTTCGATTAAACCTTTAGTATACAATAAGCCGAACCACTTATTCTTTGAATAGTAGCTTTAATAGCCATTTTCTTCTCACCGATTGAGATGTGCGTTTGTTTGGTATCAAGTGCTCATCGTTGGATGACTAATAACTGTGGTTTGACGAGGCGTGTTAGTAAACCGGCCCCAACGGTTTAGTTTATAGTAACTTTTATTTGACAGAACACAACATGTGGTATCACAATGTACTGGAAACATGTATCAAGAACCTTTGAAATGCGAGGGTAGTTTTGCATAAAGACAAAGAAAACAAATGGGCCGATTGGTACAAAATAATAACGATTGCTGAAAAAGGGCTATTAATTGCTATAGCGTTTTTGACTGCCTATGCAGTTGTGTTAGAAATCGCTGTAATTTTAACTGAACGTTCAGTTAAACTCACCGATTTGCTGCTTTTGTTCATATATGCAGAAGTTCTCGGCATGATAGCAGCATTTTATAAGTTTCGAAAAATTCCTATCACAGTTCCGATTTTCATAGCTATAACGGCGCTTTGCCGACTAATTATTTTGCAGGGCAAAGGAATTAACACCATCGACCTGCTGTATGAAAGCGGCGCAGTTTTGTTGTTAGCAATCGCGGCTTTAGTTATTCGCTGGAACTTAATTAACCTGGTGCGGCCAAAAGAAACTGACGACACCTAACCTTTGGGTATTGGTACATGGACAATCATCAAGAATTTTTGAAATTCGACGCTGTGTTAGCTCAATACGAGAAGTGGGCACCTGAGGGTTCTCTCTTTGCTGCCATGGAATATGGACTGGAAATGCAGTTCTTCGACGGATACAATTCACTGTCTGTATAAGGTCACATGCTGGCTGAAATGCTTATGCCGAGCGCCTGATGTCGGCCATACGCCCCTATCTCGATAGGTTAAACCTGCCGACTTATTTAGCTAACACTATATGTTCCCCTTTTTCCCATCCTTCATTTGAAATATTTATCGACATTTCTTGGCACAGCTTTAGGGAGAACTATAGGTACAAGTCACCCTCGGGTTGAGCTGGGAGTTAAATTTTCTATTACCCTCTTACGTGCAACCTTTAAAATTTGTCTTTTTATCCTTTAGAATTGGTAGTAAAATTAAGGGTTTTTATATGAGGGTACATCAGACCGATAGGTCACCACCTCAGATTGGTCTCAAATATAGCACCTTCGAGTTAATCCAATTTTCATATTGCTCCGTACAATTATTAATAGGATTTTAATATGACCATTCATTAGGAGTTTCTAAAGTTTGAAGCCGTCATCGCGCACTGCGAAACACGGGTACCGTCAGGCACACTGTGCGAGGCAATTAAATATGGACGTGAAATGCAGTTTTTCGAT
>JABGVR010000066.1 GCA_018645985.1 Hellea sp.
AACACAAAATGTTCCAAGTGGCCACTCAGCAACTGATTACAAATGTGAAAGAATTTATATTAAAGCTAGAGACGGTTCTGATATTCCAGTCACCCTTCTCTACCATTCACGCTTTATCCAAGATGGAAAATCACCACTTTTACTTTATGGTTATGGGTCATACGGTATCACCATACCGGCAAGCTTTAGAACTTCTATACTACCTTTAGTTGATCGCGGCATTACATATGCAATTGCGCACATTAGGGGGGGAATGGCTAAAGGTTATAAATGGTACCTTGATGGAAAGCTTCAGAAGAAAGAAAATACATTTAATGACTACATAGACGTTGGCGTAGGACTTTGTGAAAAAAAATATACTTCTCCAGGAAAAATTTGCGCTTATGGGGGATCCGCAGGCGGTCTTCTTGTAGGGGCTGCCATCAACCAAGCCCCTAAGTTATTTGCAGGAGCTGTAGCTGCCGTTCCCTTTGTAGATGTGTTAAATACAATGTCAGATAGTCAGCTCCCTTTAACTCCGCCAGAATGGCCCGAATGGGGTAATCCATTAATTAATTCCCATGACTATGATTGCATTGCAGCCTATTCGCCTTACGAAAACGTAAATGAAAATGATTATCCTCCTATTTTGATTACGGGAGGGTTAACAGATCCTAGAGTTACTTACTGGGAGCCTGCGAAGTGGGCAGCTATACTCCGGGAAAACCAGAAAGGTAATTCACCCATTTTGTTAAAAATAAACATGGAATCGGGACATCAAGGACAACCGGGTAGATACGATTCGCTAAAAGAGGTTTCCTTAGAATATGCCTTTATAATTTCTATTTCATAGAACTATAAAGGTAATAAGTAGCTTAGTTTTACTAATATTGCAAAGTTAGAAAGTAATATCTTACGACTACCTTTCAACTATTTTTACGCGGTACTTGGAATCATACTCTTCTTTGAAGGCCTCACACTTTGGATCATCCAGATCAAATCTTCCAACAAAAACCTCATTGTCATATGCACCTTTTATGATGGCAAAACAAAGCTCTTTGACCACATTAGCTTCAAAAATACATCGGTTTTCAACAGCTTGGCGTTCTGCTTTGATGAATGAAATCCATTTTTTAGCATTTCTACCTTCGCGTGATGAGCGTGGGACTTGTTCAAAAGCCTGTATAGCGCTTTCACGTGACTTTGTAATTGGTGCTGAGCGTTTTTCAGCTTCAGACATTTTACAATTAATTCTGGCTTGTTTTTGCGTATCTTCATAACGACATGTAGCGATTAACATCCATGATTTACCAGCATCATAACCTTTATTTATAGCACTTTTGAAAGCTGTTTCAGCTTTTAAGCACTGACCTTCATTATAAAGTGCTTCGCCCAGATCAGCATATAATTTAGCTTTTCCAGAACTTGCGGCGGCGCTTTCTAAAATAGGTATAGCCCGCTTGTACTCACGCGCTTGACGGAACAAAGAAGATAACTGGACCATTTTTTCTGAAGATCTAGATATTCTTTTTGCATTCATTTCTTTTTCAAGAATTTCAGCAGCTTGAAATGGCATATCATAGAAAGAATAATACTGCACAACTTTCATTAAGTCTTGCTCAGTATTTAAAGCGCCACCAAGATATAGCATTTTAGTAACCTCAAAGGCTTCTTGCTCTCGGCCTCCATTGGCTAGCATGGAAGCCCACGCATCCCAAAGGTTTTTATCTTCTGGCCATCTACCTATCATCTGCTTGACAATATCGGCTTGGCGAGCCTGCATTCCTAAATTGTTATATAAAAAGTTCATTAAATCAAAGTGTTTACGCTCTTTTGGGCGGGCTGCTTTGAACCATTTTTCAGCCCAAGGTAAGGCTTTCTTATAATTTTCTGATTGAACCCAAGCTTGGGTTAGCATTTCAATATATGCCGGCTTAACTTGCCCTGTTCTATTTATAAATCTCTCGAGAGCCTGCGCCCCTTCTGCATACTGACCGCTTGCTATCATCAATTGGGCAATATTTACTTGCAAACTATTTATTTCATTGGGTAATAACCCTCCGGCTTTAATAGCATTTCTAAAAGAAGTTATTGTAGCAGCATAGTCGTTCAATTCGTAATGGCTAGCACCTTGCATTTGGTAAATAGTTGAACGCTCATATGGATTAAGTGTTGGAAAAACCAATACAGCATTCAAAGCAACTAGGGCCTCTTTATGCTGGTCGTTATTAATCAATTGAAGAGCTGCGTTTACGGCCTCTCCCGCTTTAGCAGAAAATTGCCTTCCCTCTGTAGCTTCTTGAGCAACCGCAAATCCAGAAGTACTCACAAGAGGAAGTGCAGTGGCTGAAACGAGGGCTAAAGCAGTCGCTGCTATAAGTTTTTTAAGTGAAGACTTTTTTCGATAAAGAGTCATCATCAATTTCTCCAATTTTTAATTGCTCTTCCATAGGGGAGCAAATCTATATTACTATTCAGGAATAATGCGGCCTCGCTCGTCCGTAAGACGATAAGTCACTTTATTCTCAACACCATTTCGCGCAACAGCACGTCCGTCAACTATCTTAGGATTATACTTCCATCTTTGAACAGACTTAATTGTCGCACGCTCAAAAAGGCTTTGAGTACAAAAAGTCGTATTTACGTTGAATGGAGCACCCTCAGGACTGACATCAAATTTGACTCTACAATGCCCTGATTTTTCTGCGCGAGGGGGCATAATAGGGGGTATTCTAACTAAGGGTTGGGCATCACGATCTGATACTGCAATTTTAAAATTTTTCCTATCAATTTTGGGGGCCTCAAAATCTGGAATAGCTCCCTCCAATGATGCTATGCGTTCTTGAGGTTTAGCAGCTTGCTGCCTTTCAATAGTTGGTGGTGGTGGTGGTGTAACAACTTTTTTGACTTGCTTAACTTTAGTATCCCTTTTTATGACTTTTATATCCTCAACTGTGGGATTGATATCAAATGAGGCAGTGGCTAACTTCTCTTGAGGTTTAAACTCCTCCGCAATAAGGGTCATCATTAATACAAACAATCCTACTGTAACTAATGCAGCCACAGGAAACCCAAGTATCCATCTAATTACATTCTTCATCTTAAGTTCCTACTGACTTGTTCCGACACGTGTGACAATCCCTAAATCTTGCATCATTTCTTGGACAGACATTACCACACCAACCTCAGAATCTTTATCCGCGTTAATTATAGCCTCTGCTTTTGGATTTTCGGCCTGCATTGACATAATAATAGGCCTAATTTCGTCAACGTCGTAGGGGCGTTTATCAATCCATACTTCGTTAGCAGAGTTCACAGCAATCAAAATAGAAGGCTTCCACTCTTGTGATGTAACAGCTGCAGGTTTCGAAGGCTCAATCCCAGGGGTTTTTACAAAAACTGAAGTGACGATAAAAAATATCAACAAAATAAACACGACATCCAGCATCGGTGTCATGTTCAGTTCTGTATCTTCATCATCCATTTGAATGCGACTTCGTCTTGCCATTTTACTACCTTATATCGTTGAAACAGAGAGCGTACATCAAAATAGTTTCCTTAAGAACCAGTTGTTCTCAGAATTTCTATTTTTGAAGCCAAGCCTTTTGTATCCAATTCATCTTTTAAACCAACCATCAACTCGTGTCTCGCGCCCTCATCCAGCCTAAGTATAACACTGGCTCCTGGCTTATCTGCAAGCAACCGTTCAACACGCAATGATACTCTATCGCAGGTTGTACCCTGCCCATCTACTGAGCATTGATCCCTACCATCGACATATACAGTAATTGCAGGAGTAGACTTTGTTGGTATATCATTGTCAGGTGGAGGTGGCGGCTGAGTGAGATCTACACCCCTTTCATCAAGAAAAGTTGCTGTCACAATGAAAAAAATTAACATGATAAACACGATGTCAAGCATTGGTGTCATATCTACTTCTGCTTCTTCACCTCCGGATTTGCGTCGTCCTCTTCGCATAATACTATCCTACCTGTAATTCGTCAGAGAAACGAGCAGTTTCACGAGCACTCCAACGCGGTAATACGGTGGAGAAATACAACCCCGACAAAGCAGCTGTCATACCAGCCATTGTTGGAATTGTCGCTTTAAACACTCCACCGGCCATGAGACGGGCATTAGATGAGCCAGAGAGAGCCATAACATCAAAAACTTCGATCATACCTGTAACAGTCCCAAGTAAACCAAGCAATGGAAGTAATGCAACCAATGTTTTAATAATACCAACATTAGTGTCTGTTTTTTCCTTGATCTGTGAAACCATTTCATCTCGAACAGCATGAGCCTTCCAAGATGTTTTATCTGACCGAGCATTCCACTCTAATTTTAACTCAGACATAGAGGGTTTGTGAGCAAAAAAGTAATAAGCAAAACGCTCAAGAATAAATGTCCAAAGAGCAAAAGTTACTACCATTATTACAAAAAGTACCACTCCTCCTACACCCAAGAACTCTTGAAGCCCGTTATAAACATTGATGGGATTCATCTGATTAACCTTTCCATAGCCTTATCACTAGTAGTTTAAGCACCACGACTTTCAACATGACGCGCAACTATACCAGCCGACTGCTCTTCAAGTGTTCCCTGTATGGACCGAGCTATAGAAGAACAGAAACTATGCAATATAAGGAGAGGAATTGCAGCTATGAGTCCGAGCATCGTTGTCACCAAAGCTTCAGAGATACCACCCGCCATAAGCTGGGGATCACCTGTACCGTAAATCATCATAGCTTGGAAAGTCTTGATCATACCTGTAACTGTACCGAGCAACCCCAATAGAGGGGCTATACCTGCCGCAAGTTTCAAGAAATTCAATCCAAATTCAAACTTAGGCGACTCACGAAGAATAGCCTCATCAAGTTTTAGCTCAACTGTATCAGCATCTTTATTTTTTGCACCTTCATAAGCCATCATAATACGGCCTAGTGCATTCTTTTCATCAGGCTGAGCATTACGCTTTTGTCCACCAACGGCCATCTTAGCCAATGAAAGACGCACTATATTAAGGACACCAAAAAGAACACCTATGGTTAACAATAAGAGTATAATCTTACCAATAGTTCCGCCCTGTGCAATTCGCTCACCAGTATCCGGCACACGCTCAAATGACTTTAAAAGCTCCCCACGTGTTGGGTCAATCGGAGCATAGACAACACCAGATTCTGTTTTGGTTACATCAGAAGCAGCAGAAGAAATTGCCCCTCCCGGTTGACGAGGTAATTTTGCAAGAAGAGTGTTCTCTTCACTTCCTGAAGGAGGAGTATATTGTAAGAAGTCAGCATTTTCAGCTGTAAATATAGAAAAGGGCCCGACGCGGGTTACTGACTGCATTGCACCATCATCAACATTGGCAACAGGCGCTGAGAAAGTGGCTACCTGTCTTTGCGCCTTAATTTCCTGAAGCATAGACTGCCATATTGCATTTAATTGGTCTGAATCTGGAAGAGCTTTAGATTCTGACACAGTTCCAAGAACTTCAGTTCGCTTTGGGTACTGAGCAGTTATAAGAGAACTATCCAAAATAGCTTTAAACTCACCAGCTTTTGATCTTGCAAGTCCGAAAACTTCTCCAAAATCACCTTGCGCCGCCCTGAGTTCGCCCTCAAGCCGTGCAATTCTTCTGCCGTTAGCGTCAAAAGTAGATTGAACACTTTTAGCCTTACTCTCAAGCGCCCCTAGCTCTCCGCGGGCTTCCCTCAAAAGAGCAGATTGCTGATTGCGTTTCTGTCTGAATTTGGCTTCACGATCACGGTTCTCTGCCGCAGTTTTGGATGAGTCTGAACGCACTTGGTTCAACAAATCACTGATAGAATTTATCTGAGCACTCGCAGCGGTAGCTGAAAGCAGTAGAGCGGCACTCACTATTGTGGCCGTCGTCTTATTAAAGAATTTCATTTTGTTACTCACTTTTTTATCCCTCAAATCTAATTGCTAACTGTGACGGGTGCAAAGACCACATCCGGGGCTGCTTCACCTTTAGAAATACGTATCGCTTTACGTAATGCCAAAGCATCAGCACCTTTTAGTACATCCCATGAACTCGTCTCTAGATTGTATCTACCAACCTCTGATTCATCTTTTGTCATATAAACAAGTGATACCCGACCAAAACGTAAAAAGTTAACAACGTTTCCAGGTCGAGTAGGGTGCATACCCTCATAACTATCTATTCCCTGACCATATGATACTTCAATTTTAAAAGCATTTAATACTTGCCTATATTGTTCAGCAGGCGACACGTCTGGATCAGCTAAAACATTCTTCATTCTTTCAACCCTTGTCAGTCTTTCACTAAGATTAAAAGGTATATCAGCCTTTACAGTATCCTCAATTACTGCAGCCATTTTAAGCATCATAGGTGACATGCCTTGCTTTATCTGCTCGACTGTTCCCAATTGACGTCCTAAACTAGCTATTTCAGACTTTTGTGACTGCAAAAATACATCCTGTTGCGCTATAAAAAGAGCAATATTATCTTTCTGCTGAAGAACAGCACGAAATTCTCGAACTGCTTGATCAGCCTCATCATCGAGGCCCTCTATACGTTGTTGCGATGCTGCGCTTGCAGACGATGATGCTTTAGCTGTGTTTAATGCACTCTCAAGCTGAGCTTGAGCAGTACCAGACATAATAAGTCCGGCAGCCCCTAGCAGCAAAAAGCGCTTTGCAATTGAAGATTTTAACATGGTTTCCTTCCAGGTTTGCTTTTGTTATTTACTCACTACAGAAGTACTCGAAAGCATTCCTGTACCCACTTTATTACTCTAGATGCACCGGAGCCGATAAAACGCCTGGTGCAGACTGCCCTCGCGCAATTCTAACTGCTCTTCTAACATCTAATACATCAGAGCCAGAAAGCTCCACCCAATTCTTTGCATCTAAATCATATCGCCAAGCCTCTGAACTATCAAATTCTAGATAAACAAAAGAAAGTCGTCCATAATGAAGGTATGCGCCGTCCATAAGTTCAGGTTTTAAATCCTCGATTGATGCACCATTTCCTGTAGGCTTTCCATTAACATAAGCCATTTTCTTTTTATGATCATCCGTCAAACCACATGCGCGGCTCTTCTCGTCTTCTTGACAAGCAGCATATCGCACACCAGGGTTGATAGGATTATTGCCAGCATATGAAGCAACTGAGTTACCGTAACTTACCTCTATATCATATATGTTAAGGGCTTGCCTCATTTTCTGACCTGGTGTCGCCTCAGGATCAGCGATGGTCTCCCTAAACTTATCTAGTCGGATTAGTCTTTCTTCAATTTTGAAGGGGTAATCGGAATATATTTCACTTTCAATAGCAGCTGCCATTTTATCAAGTAATGGCCCAACAGTTACTGTGGTAGCTGGTATTCCTTCAATTTGGTCCTGAAGATTAGAAATCGTTTTATTTTGAGTTTTTAAATAAATCTCTTTTTGAGCTGTAGATAATTTTAAGTCCGATATTTCCTGTAAAATACTTTTATAGGTATCTACAGATGAGCTTTGCGCATACACGTTGTTACTGACTGAAACGGCTAAAGCTGCAACCCCGATAAATATTGATTTAGTGGCGATAACAATGTTCACCAAATCTGCCCTCCTATATATAATTTCAACTCATTAAAGTGAGTTTTTTTTATTTATAATAAATTCGCTTACACGTGCTCAAAAATTAAATCAATCGTTAGGATGCATATCTATGAGTTTTTTTTGGGATTAATGTGAAAAATCAATATTTCTAATCAAATATTAATAGATAATCTTGAATTTGCTACTTCTAGTATATAATTTATCAGAGATTTAAGGTGCCATTCACAACACAAGCGCTGAATTAATATGGTTGGGGCGGCTGGATTCGAACCAACGATCACGGGATCAAAACCCGATGCCTTACCGCTTGGCTACGCCCCAAAAATTTACAGAGTCGTCTTTATAGGTGCGGCTTCTATCTGCTCATTTTTATAATTGCAATTCGTTTTTAACTCAAATCGTAATGATTTTAAAAAAAACTATATTCAATGTTTTTTATTCCATGAAATTTGGCATGTATCTTAGTCGTTTGTATATAAAAAGTAAAAAAGCAGGCAAAAAAAATCCCGCACTAGGCGGGACTTATAATAATAAAATTACCGAGTAATTTAGAATTTTTTAGTCGCGTTAACGAAGAATGTACGGCCACCAATATCATAACCGATACCCGCAAGGCTACCTAGGTTATTGTTATCCGTTAGAGGCGGAGCTGTATCAAACACGTTACTCACACCTGCACGAAGTACATACGTATCTTTAGAATAAGATACTGAAGCGCTGTGCAACCAATAACTAGCTAAATCATCATATTGACGACAAGTACGGTTATCCACGGTGCCTCTACCCTCTTCCTGAACACAACGTGAGAAGCCAGTAGTTACCGGGTCATTTCTTTCGGATTCAATTACATTTTCCACCATGCTATCAAGATAACGTGACTGGAACAAGAAACCGAAGTCTTTCCAAGTTAGTTGCTGCGTGAAGTTAAGACGCCACTTAGGATTACCATATTCACCAAGGTTGTCATTGATATTAACGCCAGAAATAATAGCTTCCTCAATATCTTGCCTCAAAGACTGAGTAGCACGGAAAATTAAGTTATAATCAAACTGATCGTCTGAGAAAGGAGCCTTAAAGTCAAATCCAAATTCAGCATTATAATCAATACCTTCAACAAACTGAGCGCCTAAGTTCTGATTTAACGCCGACACGAATGTGACTTCACCCGATGTAGGATCATTTGCATCACGTGCATCGCGGTCTATGAATTCACATGTTGGATCTGTTAACCCTGCTGAGTTGTAACAACGGTTTACAATTGTAGAAGCGGTTAATTGATTAACTTCATCTGTTATTTCAATCTCAAAGTAGTTTACAGCAACGCGGAAGTCAAAGTCTTCAAACCAAGGCTGATCAAATGAACCGCCCACTGAAATCGCTGTTGAAGTCTCTGGCTTCAGAGCTGGGTTTGAACCTGTCGCTACCCTAGTCGGTGAACCATAGAAAAATGGGGTGGAACTAGTACCAATACCATTCGCACCTAAGTTAAATGGATCAGTAGCAGCTAGACCAAATGGACCACCGCCGTTTTGGCAGTTTGCAATAATGTCGGGATCACGCGGATCTAAGTTTGCATCATAAATACGTCGATCGTCCTCTCCATCACCATCTGTATCCTGGAATGGTACAGCCACACCTGGAACGCGGCATGGGTCACTTGGGTTAGCAAATCCAGTTACGCGTCCGCCAAACTGCTCACCTAAGTTAGGCGCTCGGAATGATGTACCGTAAGAAGCACGAAAGCTTAACCAATCAGTTGGAGCAAATACACCCTTGACACTGTAAGTTTCAGCTGAGCCAAAGTTACTCTCGTCGGTATAACGACCCGCAAGGTCGACAGTTAACTCATGAATACCGTAACGCTCTTTGACCAATGGTATAGAGATTTCACCGAAAACTTCATGTAAAGTTCTTCGGCCGTTAGAGCCTGGGTCATTGAAGAAACCTTCGAAATCACCCGCTAAAGAAGTACGTGTCTCAATAATATCTTCACGATATTCACCGCCAAAGCCAGCCTTTACTGTATCACCTGTTGGTATATCGAAAAGATCACCAGAAACATAACCCTGCAAGATATTTTGCTTAACAATAGTGTCGGTCAAGCGATTTGGGAACAGATACTCAGTATCTTCAGGATCATCAAACTCACCAGTGAACAAGAAAGTTGGCTCAAAGAAGTTCAAAGGACGACACGGTACATCTTGGTCCGCACCGGAGACCGTTACAGGTGTACATGATACTTCACCTGTTGTGGCATCAACAACTGTATTGTTTAGGGTTTGAGCTAGGCGAGGGAAGAATGGAATACCTTTGACGGCATCCTGCCCACTCGAAAGTGAGTAACTTGCACTAACATCATAAGCCCAATTATTTAAACCAGCCCCCTCAAGAAACGGAAGATCGCCTTTCAAGCCAGATATCATGCGTGTTTGCGCAACGTTTGTATCATTAATGAAGCGAGACTGGAAGAAAAGTGTTGAGTCGAGACCAAGAACATCTATTTGATTAAGCGGGTAAGAGCCCGGTAAGTTAATAGCACCCTGACCAGCTGTGTTAGTTTTCGTCTCACGTGTTGCGTATGAAGCCTCAAAATAAGCTGTCATGTTACCATAGAGGCCCGTATCATATTC
>JABGVR010000010.1 GCA_018645985.1 Hellea sp.
AGCAGCTGTTATTGAATATGAAGGTAAGTTATTGGCGTTTCAGCGAGGGGCGTCAAAATACAAGTATATATCGCACAAATACGAATTCCCCGGGGGAAAGGTTGAGGACGGAGAAGATCTTCGTGCTGCACTTGCTCGCGAGCTGCAAGAAGAGCTTTATTTAGTTGTAAAAGTCAAAGATTTCTTAGCAACCATAGATCACACCTATCCTGATTTTTCCATTAAAATGCATTGTTTTCTTGTAAATCTAGAAGAGTTTGATGGCAGGCTCGCTGAACATGAGAGTTTTGCTCACGTCACTTTGAAAGAAGCTGATAATCTTGATTGGATCGAAGCTGATAGACCCATACTCAAAATCTTAAAAGAGGAGCATACTGATGTTTTCTCATGCTGATTTTACAAGTGGGATCAGCTCTGGATTAATCCAACTAGATCAGGACGCTCCCCCACACTTCCAACCTCGTTTGGTACTGAATGACTATGCAAATGGCCGAAAAACTCTTGAATTTGTTTTAGACAATTTACTCTCATGTTTTTCTTTTAAGCTTGCCGTGGCTTTTGTAACGCGAAGTGGAGTTGCATGCCTTCATCAGTCTCTTAAGGACTTTGGACAAAGAGGCGCTAAAGGTGAGTTTCTTATTTCAACCTATCTAAATTTTTCTGATCCATTGGCTATCGAGGCGTTATCAAAATTTTATGGAATTAAAGTCAGCTTTGTGAACGAGCCTAACTTTCATTGTAAAACGTATTTGTTTGAGCACGAGGAATATGCCCAACTCATGATTGGAAGCTCAAACTTGACGCAGAACGCACTTGGTAAGAATACAGAGATGAACTTGGGTGTTTGCGTTCAGCGTGACTCTGGTTTGTATCAGCAAACAAAAAATCAGTTAGATCAGTGGTTAAGAAGAGCAGATCCAGTATCAGATGATGGGCTAAAGTCCTACACGGAAGCTTGGAACGCATCAAAAGAGAAAATTCGTTTTGAAACACCCTCAGTGGGCCCTGAAAAATTTTTTTCTGAAACTGAAGTGCTTAAACCTAATCAGATGCAGATAGCGGCACTTGAGCAACTAGAGATAGTTCGTGAAAAAGGACAGACACGTTCTCTTGTTATATCTGCGACAGGTACTGGCAAAACAGTTCTAGCCGCATTTGACGTCAAACAATTTGGTGCACGCCGGCTCTTGTTTGTGGTTCACCGCCTCAATATTGCGCGTAAAGCCATGAACGAATTCAAACGAGTCTTTGGATCATCAAGGTCGATGGGTATCTATTCGGCAGGCGATAGTCTTAACGTGGACGCTGATTTTATCTTTAGCACTGTACAAACAATCAATTCTGATAAGCATTTAAAAAAATTCGCTCAGGATGAGTTTGACTATGTAATTATTGATGAAACGCATCGCGCTGGGGCTGCCACTTATAAACGAGTAATAAATTACTTTAGCTCGACATTTTTACTTGGAATGACGGCAACACCAGAACGAACTGACGGCTTTGATATATTTTCACTTTTTAATCACTCAGTAGCCTATGAAATTAGGCTTCAGAAGGCTATGGAGGCAGACCTCTTATCCCCGTTCCATTATTTTGGTGTTACCGATATTTTGGTTAATGGTGTGCCGCTTAATGAAAAATCTGAATTTAATAAACTAATCGCTGATGATCGAATTGAACATATTATAAATACTATTGATGAATATGGCTGTGATTCAGGTGATGTAAGAGGCCTTGTTTTTTGCTCCCGTGTTGATGAAGCAATTCAATTAAGCCAAGCATTTAATATGCGAGGTTTTAGGACCTTACCCATTACTGGAAATGATCATGAACATGCGCGAGAGAATGCCATAAAAAGGTTAGAGGCTTCCGGTGATCAGAAGCTTGATTACTTATTTACGGTCGATGTGTTTAATGAAGGCGTTGATATTCCTCAAGTCAATCAAGTTGTGATGTTGCGGCCAACAACGTCAGCTATTATCTTTGTGCAGCAGTTAGGTCGAGGCTTACGTAAAGCCCCGGGTAAAGACTATGTCACAATAATTGATTTCATCGGAAATTACCAAAATAACTATCTAATTCCATTAGCGTTATTTGGTGATTCATCTTATAATAAAGATCGGCTCAGGCGGTTACTAGGAGCAGGAAGCAGTTTAATTCCGGGAGCTTCTTCAATAAGTTTTGACAAGATTGCTAAAGACAGAGTCTTTGCTTCTATTGATTCTGCCAATTTGAATACCAAGAAACGCTTGACTGAAGATTTTGACCTACTGAGGTTTAGGCTTGGTCGTTTACCAATGATGGTGGATTTTATTCAGAATAAATCCAGAGACCCGTACCAATATGTTGAATACTCTGGCTCATTTCTTGATTTTACTATGTCTATAGAAAAAAATTTAGTAGCGCCCAAAAATCATCTTAAACTGTTGGGATATTTGAGTAAGCATGTTTGTGATGGTACTCGTTTAGAGGAAGGAGTAATTCTCGAGTTAATGATAAGTGATAGTCGGGTTACGTTTTGTGAAGTAAAAAAACAGATTTTCAGAATAGCTAAGTATCACTCGCAAAATGAAGATATCCTCTCTGCTATTCATAATTTAAACTTTCACTTCATTACTGAACGAATGGCCGGTAAGACCCTTAGAGTGTCAGAAGTATCTGGTTTCGAGTTATTGAAGACCTATGAGAACAAAGAGATTATAGACACTGGACCCGCCCTAAAATCAGCTCTTCTTGATATAACTGTTGCCTCATACTTACTGGACCTAGTCCGCTCATCTAACGAAAAGTTTATGTCCGACTTTGATTTGAGCAATTTTGTAGGTGGGTTCAAAAGGGGATCAAAATATTCACGAAAAGACATTTTTAGAATTCTGAGATGGGACAAATTACCCAATGCTCAGAACGTTGGTGGGTATGTAGTTAGCCCGGACAGAAGCAACTGTCCCGTTTTCGTTACATATCATAAAGAAGACGATATTTCAGAAACGACAAAATATGAGGACCACTTCGTCAACCCGGGCCATGTC
>JABGVR010000067.1 GCA_018645985.1 Hellea sp.
ACTGCTTATATTAATTTTTAGCGTAGCTATGTTCATCACAAATTATGCCACCAAATCAGCACTTTTATCGCAAAAAAAAATAATAAATATTTTATTACAAGTTGGTGCCAAAAATATTTTCATCACAAAATTATTTATAAAACAAGCATGTATTAGAGGATTAGTGAGTGGATTTTACGGGGTTAGCTTAGGCTGTGTCACAATGATTTTGATATCCACAGAACGTATTAAAGAAATTTTGATTATTGCACCGCCAAGCTTCCATTGGCCTGATTTAGTATACCTTTTAACATTTATTATAGGCTTTAGCATAAATTGTTCCATATCCGCAGGATTAACATCTACAAACATCTTATCAAAAAAATATCGACGGAAATAAATAAAATTATAACTTGGGTAAATACTAAATCATACTTAATCTATCTATTACTATAAATATTGTTAGAATTATGAAGTTACTTAAAATTGTCACTATATTGATCATCATCTACTTTGTAGGTTTTCTTTTTTTTATTAAAAGAATTAATGATTTCAGCACACCAAATCCCATCCCAGAAGCTGACGGAATAGTTGTTTGGACAGGAAAGGGCGGGGGTAGGCTTGAGGCAGGAGTAGATTTGCTATTGAAGAAAAAAGGGGAACGTTTACTTATATCAGGGGTAAACTCTGAAATATCACTTGATGAAATTAAAGAAATAATAGCTATTCCTGAAAAATTTTCGAATTGCTGTTTAGACTTAGACTACGAAGCAAAAAATACAATTGGCAATGCATACGAAACAACAGCATGGGCTAAAGCATTAGGATTTAAACATATAATATTAGTAACATCTGCCTACCATATGCCGAGAGCTGAAATACAAATGGGAGCAACCACAAATCAAATTAAAATAACACCATTTCCAGTTTTTAACCAAACTGAAGGGAAATGGTATTTAGATAGTAATAGGATAAAACGTCTTCTTCAGGAATACACTAAACTTTTAATAAGCTATTTAAAATACGTAACAATAGAACCGGACAAGAAAGTTATATTATTGAATAACAATATCTCTTAGTCATCTCTTCCAAAATTAGGCTCTGGACTATCTTGCCCAGCGTCCACTATTCGACGACGAATATCACGGGTTTTCGCGAAGTGCTCTAATAAAGCATCTCCATCTTTCCACCTAATAGCTCGTTTAAGGGCCGACAAGTCCTCTATAAAACGATCCACTACCTCTAATGTTGCATCCCTGTTAGCAAGAAAAATATCACGCCACATAACTGGATCAGATGAAGCTATACGGGTGAAGTCGCGAAAACCTCCTGCAGAGAACTTAACCACTTCATTGTTCGTTACCTTCTCCATATCAACAGCAGTACCAACCAGGGCATATGCAATTAAATGAGGTACGTGAGATGTAGCGGCCAGTACAATATCATGCCTAACGCTATCCATTACTACTACTTGAGAGCCAATTCCCTCCCAAAATAGCTTAACGGTCTCTACTGCTAATTCATCGGCACCATCAGGGGTTAGTACGCACCAACGGTCTTTAAAAAGCTCAGCAAATCCTGCTTCAGGCCCGCTGTACTCTGTTCCTGCTATCGGGTGACCGGGAACAAAATGGATTTCACTATTCATAAGCGGGGCTATTTTATTAATAATATCTCCTTTTATTGAAGCAACATCAGTTAATATCGACCCCCTTTTCATAACCGGCACTATTCTTTCTGCAACCGCAGCCATTACACCTGGTGGAACGCAAAGAACAATTAAGTCTGCCTCTGAGGCATAAAATTCTGGAGAATTCTCGGATACGCCATCTGCAAAGCCCAGCCTCTCAATTGACCTGCAAACAGCGTACGATTTGTCTGATACATAAACTTTATCAACGGCTCCAATCTTCTTAGCTGCCCGTGCAATAGATGATCCAATTAAACCGCCACCTATAATAAGTATTTTATCAATACCCATCAAGACCTGCCAATCGGCAATGGCATGCATCCAATTATCTTGGTCCCTTTAGGCGATTGAGTTTTAAATCCATCTATACTTAGTAGAACTTGCGTTTCTGTTTCTGCCCGGATTATCGCCCCTGGTATTTTCATCTCTTTATTACTAATTAACAATGTTTGATCAGATCCAGATGATTGTATACTTGCCGTTGATACAGCTACAGCCAGAGGCCAACAATCAGCACCTGTCCTTGGTAAGCCTGCTAAAATATGCATATCAGGCATCGCACCACTTACACCCAAAGATGACCACCAAGTGTTCATCCCGCCCGGTGATGGCAAAATAGCTACACCCTCATCATCAGCGTATGCCGCAGCTAAAGCAGAGCTTGCAGTAGGGTAAGAAATAGTAGGTATTGCTGCACCAAAACGGTCTCTTACCAAAGTCCAGACATCCAAAGCACCGCCCTCCAGAGCAATATGAAGCTTCATAGGACCCTGTAACGCAATAGAGGCACTCATTAGTTCAGCCCAGATCCTCGACACAAGTGCAGCTGGGATATTTTCAGTATCCTCTGCTAATTCTCTTACATGTGAATCCTCTCTTGATGGACGCCACAGCTGTACGCCGGCCTTAACCTCTCTGACTGAAGCAGCCAATTTAAGGCGGTCGGCGATCAGAGAAAGTAAAGCATTATCCACTCTATCTATCTCCGCTCGGACATTTTCAATTGTTATCAATGGTTTTTCAGTCATGTTCTCTTTGTTCAATTATAGTTTTATTTGCAAGTGGGTTACTACTAAGTACATTTTTAATTCTTATTGTCTCTGCGATCCCATGCGGTTCGGCATAAATACGCTTAATAGCTTCCACAAGCACAAGTCTAGAAAAATATGGAAATATAGTCTCACATATTTTTTCAAATAAATATGGTAATTTGTTTTTTCTTGATACTTTTCTGTAGGGAAAATATATACATCCTGTAAAAAAAGTTATTTGAAAACCAGATTTTATTATAGATTTTTTAAATTTTTTTCTAGAAAATGACTTCTCCTCACTGAAAGGACCCATATTTTTTATCCAACCACCGGAACGGCTGGAAGAAATAATAATAATTTGTCCTTCTGGCTTTAAAACACGCCAGAACTCTTTTAACAGTAAGTCAAAATTTGATGAATCTCCTGTGCCGTGGATACAAAGAATTTTATCAAATCGGGAGTCAGAAAATGGTAAAGATAAATTTTCAGTAATACATGACGTTCCATGCACATCAGCATATTCAATTTTAGTAAGGTTTTTTTCTGGTAATGTCAGAATGATCCTATTTGCAGTTTTTTTGTAAGAACTTAAATATTTTTCACAGAAGCCATATCCCAAAACGTCTTGTCCGGAGAGATCAGGCCATCTTGAATTTAATTTTCTCGATAAAATGTCACTAAGAAGAGTGCTTGATGTTGATCTATAAAACACATCTAACTTTTTGAGTGTCGGCCGCATTAAATTACCTTAGCTAGGGTTTAAAAAAAACTAAACAAAAAAATATCAGCGGTGTTTAACAAATAATTTAATTTAAATGCCTAATCACCAGAAGACTTCAAAAAAGCACTAAGTAAAGTTAGTCTGGATACAACATCCATAAGACACATTAAGACTATGAGAAAAAACACAGATGTAGCAAAAGCTGGAAAAATAAGAAATTCGACAATACTAACCACGAGTATAAATATTGATGAACCATGACTCATAACATTTATACTGCTTATTGATCTTGATTTCATAAATTCAATGAAAAGCATTATTACAGCGCAACATATCAATGCATGACCCGGTGTAACATTCCAACTAGCATTTAAACTAACAGGAATAGTTAAAAAATCGGTGTCCAGCCTTAATCTGATAGCATCAACAGAAGAAAAGGCGAGACCACCCAAAGCTAAAATATTATAAATAACTACAGGAACAGCCATCCATGGAAATAATTTAAAAAAACTCAAACCAACCTCTTAATATTTTATATCATTGAGATACGTATCATATAAGTTTTTTAATAAATAACAATTAGTAAAGCTTTAGCTTTAAAACTCGTTAAGTCCGCCATGCCTACGATGACGTTTGCTAAGCCACATTACACCGAGTAAATCGGCAAGGGAAACAATTAATCTTCCCCAATTGGTATATTTTGAACTACCAAATTTTCTATCCCTATGATTTACCGTACAGAATTCAATTTTAAAACCGGAACGTAATACTAATGCAGGAATGTAGCGGTGCATATGATCAAAAAATGGTAAATCTAAATAAACAGATCTTTTAAAGACTTTTATGCCGCAGCCAGTATCATTAGCTTCATCTTTAAGAAGTCTTTTTCGTATTTTATTCGCTAAAATAGATGCTATCTTTTTAGCATTACTGTCTAATCTTTTTATTCTTTGACCTCCGACAAGGGCTAAACCCTCAGGAGCCACAGACCTAGTTAATTGGCTGTATAACCTAGGTATGTCTCTCGGGTCATTCTGACCATCACCATCTAAAGTTGCTATATATACACTCTCTGCCATTTTCACTCCCGAAAGGATCGCACGGGATTGGCCTGCATTATAATTGTGCGATAAACCCCTTATTTCTGGATAATCTTTTTTTAACTCTTTAATTTTTTCTTTTGTATTATCGGTGCTGGCATCATCAACAAAAATAACCTCATATTTAAAACCATTGAGGGAAGTGTGGATTTCATGCGCAAGATTAGAAATATTTTCACTCTCATTGAATACTGGAATTACTATCGATATGTCAGGTAACACTTTCATGGAGTCAATTTGACATGTGAAAGCCTTTCAAGCAAGTTTCTCTTTAAAATACTTCTCAACTTATTAACGGCATATAATGATAATAACACTCCAAAAAAAGTATCAGTTAAAGAGCATAATAGCATTAATTATTCTTTGCTTATTTATGTTTCTTCCAGGTATTGCCAGTTTACCAGTTATAGACCGTGATGAAGCACGTTTTGCTCAGGCAAGTGTCCAGATGGCAGAAACCGGCGATTTGATGGATATTAAGTTTCAAAACCAAACTCGCTATAAAAAACCATCCGGTATTTATTGGTTGCAGACAATTTCAATAAAATTACTAACAAGCGGTTCTGAACGTAAAATTTGGGTTCAAAGAGTACCCTCCGTCATAGGTGGAATAATAGCAGTTCTTGCTACCTATTGGTCAACTACAACTTTACTGAATAGCAAAGCCGGATTTATAGCTGCAGTAATGCTGGCGCTTTCATGTTTAATGGTTTTTGAGTCTCATGTGGCAAAAACTGATGCAGTCTTAGTTGGCTTGTCCGCAATCAGTTTTGGTTCACTTATTTCATTAAGGCAAAATGGAACAAACCTTTCATGTTGGGCCCTATGGTTGTCATTAGGTTTAAGTATTCTAATAAAGGGACCGATAGTGATAATAATTGCCTCATTAACAATCATCAGTCTTACCATCTGGGAAAAAGACAATAAATTGATAAGGGGGATTATAAAACCACTTCCTATTACGGTTTTCATATTAGTATGGGTTCCGTGGGCAATACTCATGTGGCTAAATACAGATGGTGAGTTCTATACCGCAAGTTTAAATAATGATTTTGGCGCCAAACTCTTCAAATCGCAAGAGAGTCACTCAGGTCCTATTGGCTATTACTTTTTAAGTATTTGGTTAACCCTTTGGCCTACATGTTTGGTTATTTTACCTACAATAGGCTTTGCAATAAAGATTCTGAATAATAAGAGAATCTTCGATGCGCAAATATCTAAATCTGTGCGCTTCTGTATAGCAGCTATAATACCTTATTGGTTTTTAATTGAAGTTATTCCAACAAAACTTATGCATTATGCTTTGCCAGTATTTCCAGCTATTTGCTCTCTATCAGCAATCGCTATTACACACCCCTTAATGAAAACAAGTTTCATTAAATTACGGAAAATTAATATCATAATTTTTTTATTAATAGGGTTTACGATAACTCTAATTATCACAGCTATTCAGTTAAATTATATTGCTCAAGACAAAAAATATGTTTTTTATATTATTGCTATTGGCATGAGCATAATTTGTCTCATTATCTATTCGTCTGTATCTATGTGGAAAGTAAGGTTTAGTACTAGTTTAATAACTGCTTCATTGGCTTCTATTTTGTTATCCTTTATGACTTACAAAGCAACTCTTCCTAATTTATCGGTATTGCGAGTATCGGACCAAATCGCGACTAAATTTGAAAAAAATGGAATATTACTTCCGCGCCATGGTGGACCCCCTGTAATGTCACCACATTTCAAAGAGCCAAGCCTTGTATATAATTTAGGGCAGGAAATTAATATTTCAGGCAAAATTGATGTTGAAAAAATTAATAATACTCCAAAACAACAAGTATTTATACTTGATTTTAAAAACAACTCTTCTTTGAAACTAGAAAAAATAATAATTTCTAAAGCGAAAAAAGATAGTTTTTGTACTAAATCAATACCTGTTGGCATGGGCTATAATTATTCTAAAGGCAGACCAGTCAATATAAAAATATTGTACAACTCTGAGTGTAATAAAAATAATTTAAATGAAACTTATTAAATCTTTTTATCAGAAGAAAAAGTAGCTTTGTATAAAAAATAAAGAGCCATAAACGGTAGTGATATATAAATGAGAATAATCTCTAACTTGTACTTTCTGTGCTTAATGAAATACTTTTTAAACCCATTAAGCTTCTGTAACTCAACTTTTATTTTTTTTATATCACTAGTAGCCCCATAATGCATTGCTGTTGCATTAGGAAGAAAATATACATCTCCTCCCTTTTTAATAGCACGCTTGCATATATCTAAATCTTCCACATGAAGAAAAAAATCTTCATCAAAGCCGTTAATAATTTGGAAAGAAGACTTATCAATCATCAATAATGCGCCGCTAACAGCTGAGCAAGGAATGGCGCCGTTAGGTAACGGATTATTTTCTTGATGTATTGTTTTTTTTCCTAAATGCAGAACCGTCAATAATGAAGAAAATAAAGTTACTTCTCCTCTTCTTGAGCCTCTTTGCTCTTCGCCTCTTGAGTTGATTAGCTTTCCGCCTGTAATCCATGGCCTTTTTAGATTTTTACCTAAATTCATCAATTTCGTTGCTGAATTTTTAGTAATTAAGGCATCGGGATTTAAAAATAATAGATAATTACCAGAAGCAACTTTTGCCCCATAATTACAGCCTTTAGAAAACCCAATATTTCCATGGCCCGTTTTTACCTTTATATGACCGTAAGACTTCACTAACAAAAAAAGCTTTTCCCTTACTTGTTCTGGGTTACCATTATCAATGATAATAAGCTCAGAAATTTTCGTGTCTAATATAACATGCTTTATAGCTTCAAACAAAGCCGGACCAGTCATATATGATACCATTATAACACTTATGGAAGATGCGTTAATATCATTTAACTCAACTTCGTTAATCATAAAGTTCATCCTCACAAATTATATGTTGGCATATTTATACATGTAATATGAGTCATAGTTGCGTAGCAAATTAAAAGTTATTAATAGTCGCATTTGTTTGGTGAGTTAACCAACTTAGTAATACCTAATGCCAAAAAGACAGCAGACCACCACCATAATTGCCAGGCGCCAATTGTTAAGGATGAAATTGTGAACGATGCCACAATAACTCCGCTATACGCAGAAGATGATTTTGAATTATTTATATTTTTTTTGAGAGGCTTAATCAGCGATAGTAAAAGTATTGAAGCAAGGACAGCTCCAACTAATCCAGTTTCAGTCCATATCTGAATACCTAAATTATGGGGGTGCAAGGAAAGCAAAGATAGGTTCCTTCCATCCTGAGCAATAAAAGAGTCATTAAATGTTCGAGATGCATCAAACCCAGCTCCTACAAAAGGGTGTTCAGAGATTATATTCCAACAATAACCCCACATACGAAAACGGTGATCCCAAGACATTGGAAGTTCAGTTAAACCTGGCTCTGTAATTAAAAAAGAAAAGTAAGCTAATACTGGTGCAAATATTATAGCTAAAATAGAAATAAATATAAAAAAACTTGGTGCGAATCTAGGATAAATATAGCCAAATCCCATAGATAATAATACAGCTATAACAGAAAATATTCCAATAGATAAATGGTTGAATATGGAGGCAGATATAATTAAAGATACGATTATTACTGATGCTATTAACGATATATATTTGGAATAACGACTAAAAATAAACACCAAAACAGGACTTAGCAATAAAACTAGAAATACAATGGCATGACCCAAATTCATCTCAGTTTGCACTAATCGGGACAACCGATCTTCAGATGTATACAATGTTTCAATGGCCATAGTTACTGAATAATGTGTTTTTATATCTACAAATAAAACTATCGCCTCTAAAAAACTCATAATCAAAATAAGAGTAATAAGTTTTTTAGAATTCTTATTTGAGGCTAATTCAAACAAGTATACTGACCAATATAATGCAATACTCATTATCAATAATTTATTATAATTTGTAATAAAAATATTTGTTTCGTATGGACTCCAGTTTGCAGATAAACACAAATATGAAGTAAATACTATCAAAGCTAGCTGCACCTTAGTAAATGTAAAGCGCCTTGATATTAAACAAAATACTAAACCAACCAAACCCATTAAAAAAACAATTGGGACGAATCCTAACCCCCCAGCGTGAGCAATAATTGGCGTTAATATCAAAACTAATACCAGAAAATTATAGGCAAATTTTTCTACGCTCAGTGCCATGGGGTCTATTGACATTAACGCATATCAGGGGGCAATGCTTCGATAGGAATGTTTTTTAAAGCATCTTTTAAATCAATAATTTCTAACTGCCGCGAACCTAAACGGCGTAATGCTAATTTATTATTTTCCACCTCTTTCATACCCACTACTGCAATTATAGGCACTTTTTTATCTGCGCTATGTTCCCGTATTTTATAGTTTATTTTTTCATTTCTTAAATCAGTTTCAACCCTAAGTCCCTTTGAGCCAAGAAGCTCTGCTACGTTCTTTGCATATTCATCTGCACCCGAGGTTACAGTGGCTACAACAATCTGAACTGGGCTGAGCCAAAGTGGAAATTTACCTGAATAATTTTCAATTAAAATTCCGATGAACCGTTCCATAGAGCCAAGAATTGCACGATGCAACATCACGGGGCGATGACGTTTATCATCCTCACCGATATAGCTGGCCTGCAAACGGTCAGGCAAAACAAAATCTACTTGCAAAGTACCGCACTGCCAATCGCGCCCTATTGCATCTCTCAAGACAAATTCAAGTTTAGGGCCGTAAAAAGCTCCTTCTCCTGGATTCAATTCAACCTCCAACCCCACTGCTTTAACAGAATCCATAAGAGCTTTTTCAGATTTATCCCATGTTGAGTCATCACCCGCCCTCACTTGAGGGCGGTCAGAAAATTTTACTTTTAAATCAGTAAATCCAAAGTCTTTATAAATGCGACTTAAAAGGTCAATAAAAGCACCCGTTTCTTCTGAGATTTGATCCTCTGTACAAAAAATATGAGCATCATCCTGAGTGAAACCACGCACACGCATTATTCCATGAAGCGCACCTGTAGGTTCGTTTCTATGGCAGCAACCAAATTCTGCCATTCTAAGAGGCAGATCTCTATAAGATTTCATACCTTGATTAAATACTTGAACGTGCGCGGGGCAATTCATAGGTTTTAAGGCATGCACCTCATCATGAGCCCCGTGGCTTACTTCGCTTACAAACATGTTCTCTCGGAATTTATCCCAATGACCACTTTTTTGCCAAAGTTTATTATTTATTAGTAAAGGAGTTTTGACTTCAAGGTAGTTAGCCTTTTTCAACTGGCGACGGACATAGCTCTCAACTTCCCGCCAAAGTGTTGCACCCTTATCATGCCAAAATACCATTCCTTGAGCCTCAGGTTGCATATGAAATAATTCGAGTTGCTTTCCTAGCTTACGGTGATCTCTAGCCTCTGCCTCAGCTAACATATGCAAATGGGCTTCAAGGTCTTCTTGACTTGCCCATGCAGTACCATAAATTCTCTGAAGTTGAGCTTTATTGGAGTCTCCACGCCAATAGGCGCCAGCTACCTTCATTAGTTTAAAAGCTTTCCCAATTTTACCAGTGCTGGGGAGATGAGGGCCTCTACATAAATCAAACCATTTGCCTTGTTTATACAAAGTAATAGTTTCTAACTCGGGTAAGTCTTCAATTAATTCGGCCTTAAAACATTCACCCAATTCCCTAAAAATTTTAATTGCTTCCCCGCGTTCAACCTCAACACGTTCAAATTTATCATTTCGATCGATGATAAATGCCATTTTTTTCTCTATCGCGGCAAAATCATCATCACTAAAAGGCTCATCTCTAGCAAAATCGTAGTAAAACCCATTTTCAATTACAGGGCCAATGGTTACCTGTGTTCCTGGAAAAAGCTCTTGTACAGCTTCCGCCAAAACATGTGCGGCATCATGGCGGATTAACTCCAACCCTTCTGGATCATTCTTAGTTACTAATTCCAAGCCTGCATTTCTATCAATTGAATAAGAAGCATCAACTAATATACCATCAATTTTAGCAGCAAGTACTTTTTTACTCAAACTTTTAGAGAGAGACCTTGCAACATCCATTGCTGTGATGCCCCTAGCATAGTTACGAGTGTTTCCATCTGGAAATGTCAAAGTTATATTGTTTGTTGACACGTGTTCTATCCTCATAACAGTTGCGAATAAAATTTATACGCACACAATTCTTACTTATAAACTAATAAAGAAAATTAATCATCATTAGTCTTGCGCCAAATGCCATATTTCCATGGAGCCCAAAAATGTCGTTTTTTAATTACTTTGGGAACGTTATCAACCCCACTTGTACCAAACCAATGACAACGCGATAAGCGTGCCAATGTTTGCCACCCTCCTATCCATGCCCCATGACGCTTAATTGCTTCCCTTGAATATTCAGAACAAGAAGGGCTATGACGGCATTTGATACCAAAAAAAGTAATAATAGGTGACAAAAAATATTTGTAAAACAGCAAGAGTAATAACATAATATTTTTAAAAAAATACTTCATTGCAAATCCATAGTTATCAAAAATTATTCTAAATTGGTATTTTTGAGTGCTTCAACCGCAGCATTGAATGCTAAAAGTGTAGAAGCATGCCTAGCAGGGTACTCTGAAACACCCCTAAGCAATTCCAACTCAGAAAAGCGAGGGGGGAAACATGCGTCTGATCCGTTAAGCATCAAAACAAGTGAATTTCTGGCAGCAATCACTTCTTTAAATTCCGCATTGATAATATTTTTATATAGTATTGCTGCTGAGCTTTGTCCCAAAGCACAAGCTTGCACCCTCAAAGCGATTGACTTTACTCTTCGGTCATCAACTTTAAGATCAATCTCTAACCATGATCCACATAGTTTCGAAACTTTTCGTGCGAAGCAATCGGGATTATCTAATCTTTCATTTTTCAGATTAGCCGATAATTTGAGAATATCCGTATTATATAGATTATCAAGCATATGCTCATATAGCTTAGGTAAATGATTTAATAAACCGCTTAAGCTAGAATTAATAATATTAGGTTAGCAGAGAATAAATGATTGAATACAAAGACATTAAATCAGCGGAAGCACTGTTAATTTTCCTAAGACACCTGTCAGGGGAAAGGCGACTTTCAATTAAAACAGTTGAAGCATATCGAAATGATATAACTGCTTTTCAACTCTTCATCACTAATCACTTGGGGCATAACTTATACATTAGTGATCTCGTTAAATTAAAACCTACTGACTTTAGGTCTTTTTTATCATTTCAACAACGAAAAGTTAAACCACTCTCGGGAACTTCTTTACAACGCCAACTATCAGCAATTAGGGGTTATTATAAATATCTAGAACGGCGGTGGGGTATCAAAAATGAGGCCTTAAGGCTAATCAAGGGGCCAAAAGTAAATCATACAATACCAAAGGCCCTGAGCATTTCTGGTTCCATTGACCTTATTTCAACTAGCAGTAACTATAATTATAAACCCTGGATTGAGGCACGTAATATAGCTTTATTAACACTCTGCTATGGTGCGGGTTTACGAATATCTGAGGCGATTAATTTAACCTGCAGAGAAACTCCATTGGGGAATACCTTAAAACTAAGAGGAAAAGGGGGAAAGGACCGCATAGTTCCGATTTTACCGATAGTGAAGAAAGCTATGAATGATTATCTCGTCCTCCTACCGTATGAACTAGATAAAAAAGATCAAGTTTTTAGGGGTCTGCGTGGTGGGGTATTGAGAGCTGAAATAATTCAAAAGGAAGTAAGAGCTTTAAGGGAAATATTGGGATTGCCAGAAACAGCAACACCACATTCACTTAGGCACAGTTTTGCAACGCACTTATTGGAAGCCGGGGGGGATCTGAGAACAATTCAAAAGCTGCTTGGCCACTCAAGTCTATCTACCACACAGAGGTACACAGAGGTAAATAGTTCGGTATTAAAAAATGTTCATAAAAATGCCCACCCAAGAGCTTAAAAGCGTACACCTTAATTTCTCAAAAAATAATCATATGCAATGTTTTCTGTTTCATCAGTCATTGGATATCCTATGTTGGATAAACTAGCCTCTAAATCATCAAACTGATGCCCATCAACTTTGAAGCCGCAAAGCACATGCCCAGTAGACGCGCCATGGTTTCTATAATGAAAAAGAGAGATATCCCAGTTATTATTTAAACTGGTCAAAAAATTTGTTAATGCGCCAGGTCTTTCTGGAAAATCAAAACGATAGATTTTTTCAATAAAGGTTTTGGCAGGCCTACCCCCTACCATGTGCCGTAAATGGCGCTTAGATAATCTATCATTAGATAAATCAACAATATTAATATCATTTTCTTCCATAGAATCAATTATACTAAGACGTTCATCAGAAGTCTGCGTTTTAACTCCTACGAATATTCTTGCTATTCTATCAGATGAATACCGATAATTAAATTCAGTTATATCGCGCTTGTCTAATATTTTAAGAAATTCTAGAAATGCTCCCTTTTTTTCAGGTATCTCGGCTGCAAACAGCATCTCTTGACCAGATCCAAGTTCCGCCTGCTCAACTATGTTTCCAATTCTGTCAAAGTTTACATTAGCACCAGATATTGTGGCTACTGATATTCCTTTTGGAGCAGTACCTAAACTAACTTGCTTAAGAAAACCTGCTAATGCCAAGGCACCCGCTGGTTCAACTAAAGTTCGAGTTGCCTCATAAATATCTTTAACTGCTGAACAAATCTCTGCATTCGATACTGTTATGCACTCGTCAACAACTCTCTGACATATCGCAAATGTATTAGACCCAACTGCTTTGACCGCAACTCCATCAGCAAATCCATCTACTTTATCAAGCTTTACAGGACGACCTGACTTTAAAGATGTTTGAAGTGTCGCTGCACCCTCAGGTTCAACAGCAATTATCTTTATATTAGGAGATACAGATTTTACCCATGCACCAATTCCTGAAACTAAGCCGCCGCCTCCAGTACACACATAAATCGCTTCGGGAGTGCGAGTCATTTGCTCTAAAATTTCTTTTCCAACAGTGCCCTGACCAGCTATAACGTCTAACTCATCGAATGGGTGAATAAATATAGCCCCTGTTTCTTGAGAGTATTTTAAGGCTGCCTTGCAAGATTCATCATAATTTTCTCCTATTAAACGTGTTTCAGCACCTGCTGCATGTACAGCATTAATTTTTATTTTTGGAGTAGTTATTGGCATAAATATAACTGCTTTAGTTTGATAATATTTGGCTGCAGATGCCATTCCTTGCGCGTGGTTTCCGGCACTAGCAGCGCAGACACCTTTTAACTTTTCAGTATCGCTCAAGTTTGACATTCTATTAGCTGCGCCACGAATTTTAAAGCTAAATACATCTTGCAAATCTTCTCGTTTTAACCATATCTCACTACCAGAAGCATGACTTAATTTATCTGCCAATTGACAAGGTGTTCGTTTTGCTAGGTTATATACATTAGCATTACTTATCCGTTCTTTTAGGTCTTTAAGGTTAATTTTGGACATATTTTGCTATCCAAGAACCTACTTGCTGAGTAGACAGAGCGCCGCCAAGGTCTGCAGTTGTTTGGTTCTCAGTCAAAGCTGATTTCACTGCGCTCTCTATAGAAGAGGCCTCAGTATCCATACCAAAAGAAAGGCGAAGCATCCATGCAGCCGATAAAATCATAGCTAGAGGGTTTGCTTTATTTTGGCCTGCAATATCAGGGGCACTACCGTGAATTGGCTCATACATACCAACAGATCCATCAGAAATAGAGGCTGAAGGAATGACACCCATGGAACCTGTAAGCACAGATGCTTCATCAGTTAGTATATCACCAAACATATTTTCAGTTAAAATAACATCAAAGCGTTGAGAATCAGTTAGCATATGCATAGTCATTGCATCGATGAGTAAATGTTCAACTTTTACATCATTATATCTTTTAGAAACTTCCGTCACAGTCTCTCTCCACAATCTCGATGTTTCGAGAACATTAGATTTATCAACAGAGGTCACTTTCTTTTTACGCTGTCTTGCCAAATCAAATGCTTTAATAGTTATACGTTCAATTTCTGTCTTGGAATACCGGCATTCGTCAAAAGCACCTGAGCTATCACGTCCCTTTTTACCAAAATATATCCCGCCTGTCAGTTCACGCATAACTATGAAGTCGGTTCCTTCTATTTTTTCACGCTTCAAAGGAGATTTACTTATTAATTCATCGTATGGTTTGCATGGGCGGATATTGGCATATAAATTTAGTTTTTTTCTTAAAGGTAATAAAGAACCCAATTCTGGGCGCTCAGCACCTTTCAGGTGATCCCATTTAGGACCCCCTACAGCGCCTAGTAAAATAGCGCCTGTCTTCTTACACGACTCGAAAGTTTCTTCCGGAAGGGGTTTACCTAAAACATCAATAGCTGCACCCCCGATAAGGTGTTGCTCTATTTCTAAATTATGCCTAAATTTGCTTGAGATCGCTTGCAAAACATTAATAGCGGCACCCCCTACTTCAGGCCCTATCCCATCACCAGGAAGATATGTAAAATTTATTTTTGCCATACAATACTATCTATTTTCATATTCAGAAATTTGGTTATTTTGTTCAAGTAAATAACCCATTTCATCAAGCCCTTCGAGAAGGCAATAACGGGAAAAACTATCTATAGGAAAAGAATGAGACCCCATTCCATTTGGGAGCTCAAGTAAGCAAGCCTCTAGATTTACAGTTACATGTACTCCTGAATGTTCCATAAGCCATTCATGAACCTCTGTATTTATAGTGACAGGTAGTAAACCATTTTTTAGAGAATTACTTTTGAAAATATCTGCAATACTGGAACTAATTACTACACGAAATCCATAGTCAGTAAGACCCCAAGGGGCATGTTCACGTGATGAACCGCAACCAAAATTATCTCCCGCAACAAGAATTTTACATGCCTTTCCGCTTTCAGAATTTAATTCATGATTAGTTAAGGTTCCAGTATCAGTATATCGCAAGTTAGAAAAAACATGCTCTCCCAATCCATTCTTCGTTGTCATTGATAAAAATTTAGCAGGCATTATCTGATCCGTATCAATATTAGCTGATGGCAAGACTAATGTCTTTGAGGAAACTAATTTTAATGGTTCTATGGTCATTTAATTTTCTTTAAATTACGAGGGTCCTCAACTACACCTGCTATAGCAGTTGAGGCAGCTGTTTCGGGTGATACTAATATAGTACGCACACCAGGCCCCTGGCGCCCCATAAAATTTCTGTTAGACGTTGAAACTATAAGTTCTCCAGGCAAACCTATGTCACCGTTCATACCCAAGCACATTGAACATCCGGGTTCACGCCAGTCAGCACCTGCATCTTTAAATATTTTATCCAAACCTTCTTTCTCAGCACTGGCTTTTACTTGAGCGCTCCCAGGTACAACTAAAGCTTTTAGATGAGGTGCTATTTTCTTTTTATTAAGAATACTTGCTGCTGCTCTTAGTTCGTCCATACGGGAGTTAGTGCAAGATCCAATAAAAACCTTATCAACTTTCATACCAAGTATTTTATCACCTTCATTAATTTGCATATAATTGAGTGAAGCTTGTTCTGCCGGGTTACTAGACTGCGGAACAGTGGAGTCTATCGGAATACCCATCCCTGGGTGAGTGCCATATGTAACCATTGGCTTTATTATTTCAGCCTTAATATTTATTTCTTTATCAAACAAAGCACCTTCATCTGTAGATAAAGACAACCATTCAGCACAACTATCCTCATAATTCTCAGGAGTATATTTACGGCCTTTAAGGAATTCAAAAGTCACTTCATCGGGTGCAATCATACCGCAGCGAGCTCCAGCTTCAATCGACATATTACAAACGGTCATTCGACCATCCATGCTCATATTTTCAAAAACATTCCCACGGTATTCAATCGCATAACCAGTCCCACCGCCAATTCCTATCAATGAAATTATATGTAAAATGACATCCTTTGGAGTAACTCCTTGGTTGAGCTCTCCATTAACATTTATTGCCATAGTTTTAGGTTTTCTCATCAAGATGCATTGATTTGCAAGAACGTGCCCTACCTGAGTAGTGCCAATACCAAATGCAATTGCTCCAAACGCTCCATGAGTAGAAGTATGGCTATCACCACAAACAATAGTTGCACCAGGATGAGTGGCTCCCAGCTCAGGACCCATGACATGAACAATCCCGCGGTATTTACTATCCCAACCATGCGTCTCAATATCAAATTTTTTTGTATTACTCAGTAATGTGTCGACTTGTATACGGGCTTCGTCCGAAACATAAGGACGAGAGCCGTCCTTATTCAAAAGAGTTGGAGTAGAATGGTCAATCGTTGCTAGAGTTAAATCAGGCCTTCTCACGCTCAGACCTCTATCTTCCAATAAAGTAAATGCCTGAGGAGAGGTAACCTCATGAATAAGGTGCAAATCTATGAAGATTGTAGCGGGGTGTGTTTCTGTCTCAGAAACAACAACATGCTTTTCCCAAACTTTGTCAAAGAGTGTTTTTTTCATATTAATGCTGTGCCGCTATCGAAGCTTGACGCACGGCCCTCCGTTCAATCCTATTGATAACATCAAGATAAGCCCTAGCTCCAGCAAGAACCGTATCTGTACTTGCCCCCCGGCCTTGATAGTTTTCAAATTCAGTTGACACACTAACTGATGCTTCAGCCATTGCATCTTTACCCTCAGAGACAGATTGAACTGTGAAACTTTCAAGATGCAATGGATGGCCAGTTATTTTAGATATTGCAAGAAAAACCGCATTTACTGGTCCTGCAGCTTGAATAATTGTCTCCTCTAAGTTACCGCTTTCGTGCAACAACTTAACCTTGGCACTTGGCGTATTATTATTATCTGAACCGGCTGAAACAGAAAGGCTTTCCAACTTCCAAGGCCCTTGAGTTCCCACCGCCTCCCCAAGTATCAAAGCTTCTAAATCTGCATCAAATACTTCTTTTTTTGAGTCTGCTAACTCTTTAAATGCTACAAAAACTGACTTTAATTGATTATCTGACAGATCAAAACCAATCTTTTCAGCTCGGCTTTTTAAAGCTGCTCTTCCTGAATGCTTACCTAAAACAAGGTTATCAGTTGAAACACCCACATCCTCAGGTTTCATGATCTCGTATGTCTCACGATTAGCTAAAACGCCATGTTGATGTATTCCACTCTCATGAGCAAAAGCATTTTTTCCAACTATTGCTTTATTGCGGGGCACTGGGTTTCCGGTTAATGTAGCAAGTAGC
>JABGVR010000068.1 GCA_018645985.1 Hellea sp.
GTATGTGATCGTCCATGTGAGCCAGCATGCCGTAGAGGTAGGGTCGAAGAAAAGCCAGTAGCGATTTGCCGTTTAAAAAGGGTAGCGGCTGATCATAGAGATGATATAAAAAAATACTTACCAAAAAAACCTTTAGTTATGAATGGGAAAAAAATTGCACTCATAGGAGCAGGACCTGCATCTTTCACTGTTGCAAATGATTTAGCCCCGCTGGGGTATCAATGTACAATTTTTGAGAAGCTCTCAAAACCTGGAGGCTTAATGCGGTCCAATATTCCAGCTTTTAGATTGCCTGAAGAAGTATTAACAGAAGAATTAAACTATATTCTTGATATGGGTGTTGAACTAAAATTAGATACTCCGATTAAAAGTATGAAATCATTATTAGATGAGGGGTATGACTCAATTTTTGTTGGCTCAGGAGCGCCAAAAGGTAAAGACCTCAATTTACCCAATCGATGGGATGATAAAGATCACATCCATATTGGTATTAATTGGCTTGAAGAAGTAGCTTTCGAGCATACTAAAACAGTAGGAGATAATGTTCTAATAATTGGTGTAGGCAACACAGCTATGGACTGCTGCAGAACCTCTCTTCGACTGGGCGCTAAATCAGTTAAAGTAATGGGAAGAAAACCCCGATCATACTTTAAAGCTTCTAAATGGGAAGTTGAGGATGCTGAAGAAGAAAATGTAGAAATTATAGTCAACCATTCACCAGAAGCTTTTATAACACAAGATGGCCGTTTAACCGGTATGCTTTTCTCAGTCATGAAGCATAATTTTGATAACGATGGTAATATTATAAATAGTCAACCAATAGAAAAAGTTACTATACCATGTGATGATGTTATTTTAGCAATAGGTCAAGAGAATGCATTTCCTTGGATAGAGCTTGATACAGGAATTAAATTTGATAAGTGGAATGTGCCACTTATAGATAAGAAAACTTTCGAGTCGACAAAAAAGGGTGTATTTTTCGGTGGGGACTCCGCATTTGGTCCCAAAAATATAATATGGGCGGTAGAACATGGTCATCAAGCGGCTATTTCGATTCATAACTATTGTCGTGGTGTCTCATTAGAACAAAGAGTATTAAATAAGATTGAATTGAAATCGACTAAAATGGGTATGTTTGAGTGGAGTTACTCCAACTCCTTTGACGGGTCAGAACGAAGAAAGATGGAACACCTTGATTTAGTTAAGCGTTTTTCAAAGCTTAATATTGAAGTAGAAATTGGATTTTCCCCAGAACAAATAGCGACCGAAGTCCAAAGGTGTCTGAACTGCGATATACAAACTGTATTTGATGCACCAAAGTGTACAGAGTGTGATGCATGCATAGATATTTGCCCTGTTGAGTGCCTCTCAATAACTGAAAATACAAATAATGAAGAGATACTCAGAGAAAGTTTAAATTTCGATAGAAATGAATTTGATCAATCACTATTTATTTCCGAAGAATTAAAATTTACCAATCGTATAATGGTTAAAGATGAAAATATCTGTTTGCATTGTGGATTATGTGCTGAAAGGTGCCCTACCGCTGCTTGGGACATGTCTGAAGGAATAGTTAAAATACATCATGCCGGTACTCAGGACCAAAATTACACCTCGGAAATTGCCGAATGATGAATGAATATCCAGGAATTAGACTGAATGATTTTGTAATTAAAATTGGAACAGTCAATGGTACTGGTTCTGCATCAGCCAATGAATTACTCATGAAAACTATATTTCGGATGGGTGTGCCAGTAGTAGGAAAAAATATATTTCCATCTAATATTCAAGGGCTGCCAACTTGGTACGAGATACGCGTAACGGGTGATGGGCATGCTGGACGTTCTGGCGATGTTGATATAATGGTCGCTATGAACCCCGAAAGCTATGAGCGTGACCTAAATAGTATTTCGAGTGGAGGCGTACTCATATATGATAGTACTTGGCCAAGACCTCACTTCATGAATCGGTCCGACATAACTGTAATCGGCATTCCCCTGTCAAGCCTTTGCAATGCAGAATTTGAAGTGGCGAGATCCAGAATACTTATGAAGAATATGGCATATGTTGGAGCTGTAGCAGCTATTATTGGACTTGATATGTCTATAATACAAAATCTAATTAATGAAACATTCGAAAAGAAAAAGAAATTAATTCCTGCCAATATCAAGGCAGTAGATTTAGGTTTTAACTACATAAATGATAACAAATTAAACAATAAGAAATTCTTTATTAAAGCACTTAATAAAACGTCCAATAAAATAATGATTGACGGAAACACTGCCGCTGGGCTTGGAGCAGTATATGCGGGGGCAACATTTGGTTCTTGGTATCCAATCACCCCATCAACATCATTAATGGATAGTTTCTCAAAATACTGTAACATATATAGAAAACATCCTAAAACTAATGAAAATTTATATTGCATTATTCAAGCTGAAGATGAACTATCCGCCGCTGGTATGGCAATGGGTGCAGCTTGGAATGGAGCCAGAGCATTTACCCCTACATCAGGTGCTGGCATATCACTTATGAGTGAATTTATAGGTTTTGCCTACTATGCCGAAGTTGGACTCGTTTATTTTGATATTCAACGCGTTGGTCCTTCAACGGGAATGCCAACCAGAACACAGCAATGCGATATAAATCTCACTGCATATGCAAGTCACGGGGACACAAAACATATAGTCCTATACCCAGCTCATCCTGGTGAATGCTTCACAATGTCAGCACAAGCTTTTGATTTAGCCGAAAGGTTTCAAACACCAGTATTTTTTCTATCTGATTTAGATATAGGAATGAATGATTGGATGGTTGATGAGTTGGAATGGGAAGAAAACTACACTCCCGATAGAGGAAAAATAATGACCTCAAAACAACTGGCTGATATAGAGGTTTACAGCAGATATTTAGATATAGACGGAGACTACATACCCTACAGAACATTACCAGGAACTGACCCAAAAGGTGCTTACTTCCTCAGGGGCTCTGGACATAATAAATATGGCAAATATACTGAAATAAGCGCAGAGTATAAAGAAGTTGTAGATAGGCTTTTACTAAAATGGAAAAGTGCAGCACCATTCACCCCACAACCCATTGTATTCAAAAGTCAAAAAAAGACTAATTACGGTGTTATTGCTATAGGAAGTTCTGATGGCGCTGTACGCGAAGCATGCATTAACCTAGAAAAACAGGGGGTATATATTGATTACATGAGGATTCGGTCATTTCCTTTTGCAGACTCTGTTGAAGAATTCATTATTGAACACGACTTAGTCTTTATTGTTGAACAAAACCGAGATGCACAGTTAATGAATTTACTACTCACTGAAACAAATGTGCCACGAGAAAATTTAGTTTCCGTTAAATACTATGCAGGTCAACCTCTAAATTATAAATTTGTATATGAAGCGTTATTCAAAGGAATAATGGCTAATTCAAAAAATAAGAAGACAGCATGACTTCATTTATAAAACCACGGATTAACCGGAAAACTGCCCCCACCAATAAAATTGGTTTAACAAGGCAAGATTATGATGGTACCATGTCGACTTTGTGTGCTGGATGCGGACATGATAGCGTTACGGCAGCATTAGCTCGAGCTTTTTTCGAATTATCAATTCAGCCCCATAAAGTAGCAAAAATTTCTGGGATAGGTTGCTCCTCAAAAACAACATCCTACCTCCTTAAAGAAGCACACGGTGCAAATACTGTACATGGACGAATGCCTTCATTCGCCACGGGAGCTATGGCAGCGAATAACTCATTAACTTATTTTGGGGTATCTGGAGATGGGGATAGTCTTTCTATTGGAATAGGGCAAATGATACATGCCATGCGTAGAAATACAGATATGCTCTATGTATTGGAAAACAATGGAGTGTACGGCCTGACTAAGGGCCAGTTTTCGGCTTCAGCTGATATCGGATCGGTGGCAAAAAAAGGGACAGTAAATGATCAACCGCCTATTGATCCTTGCGCATTGGGTTTATCGGTTGGAGCGGGTTTTATTGCACGATCATTTTCAGGCGATAGAAAGCAATTAGTGCAACTAATTAGAGCTGGGTTAATGCACAAAGGTTTTGCTTTAATCGATGTAATATCACCATGTGTAAGCTTCAATGATCACAAAGGTTCAACAAAGTCATATGAACATACTTACAAATATTATAATAAATTTGTGCATGCTGATTACATACCACCAGAAGAAGAAATTAAAACGGCTTACAATGCGGGTGAATCAATGCCAATAACTCTCCATGATGGTGGGGAAATTGTCCTTCGTAAACTAGATGCAGATTATAACCCGAAAGATAGAGCCTCAGCATTTTCTAAAATTATAAATAATAAGATAAAGGAGATAGCAACAGGCTTAATATATATCAATGAAAACCTAGCCGATATGGCAGAACAAAACAATCTAGAGGCGAGACCTCTTAACCAGATACCATATAAAGAGTTAAACCCTGGATCAGATAATTTAAAAGAGATACAAAAATCATTCCGTTAGTAAATTATATTAATTTAGCTAAATGCAGTTATCAACAAAGCACATGACACAACATCTTGTAATAAAAATTACTCGAGCTAGCCTTAGATATGAAGATTCGTAAATTACGATATCACAACAGGTTTTAAAATGAGTTATGCCGACGATAAATTCTTGCGACCAAAGCAGTCTTTAAGGAGTCTGGATCTCCTAAGGGAGAACCCCTTAGACGTCTTTAGTAGACTATCCATAGCTGAGGGTTATGAAAACGAGAGAGTTGACCTAAATGAATTACATATAGCGCTAAATGGACTATGGTGTGATCATAATGTTTCTATAACATGGAATTCAGCATCAGAACAATTACAAATATTTCTTATATTCGAAAGTAGAACTATTGGGGGAAGGTCTGATAATATCTGCAGATTAATATCACTTTTAAACGAAAGACTTTCATCGGGTCATTTTGATTATTGGGATAAAAATAAATCGCTCGTATACCGTGACTCCATCTCCCTACGGGGTGGCGCCAATTTAAAAACAGAACAAGCAATGGATATGATTGCTCTAGCACTAGATGCAGCAGAACGCGGTTACCCGGCATGCCAGTACGTTATATGGGCAGGTAAATCTCCAGAAGATGCGCTAACATCAGCATTAGTTGATTTAGAGTCTAATAAGTAAATAATGAGAAATAGAACACATTTGATAATAGGCGCCGGTAAAATGGGCGGCGCCCTCATAAAGGGATGGATTCTCTCAGAAATCATAACCCCTGAACAACTCTTAATAATAGACCCCTACCCCAGTGAAGAGGCAAATAAAGCAATAAAAGCAGGCGCTTTACACTTAAAAACACCTAATAATAAATTACAAGACGTACAAACAACGATACTGGCTATAAAACCACAAAAAATAAATGAACTGTCCAATGGTTTATCTAAATACTTACCTCAAGATTCACTAATTATTTCAATTTTAGCAGGAACTAAAATTGAAAAATTACAAGGAGTATTTAATAACCATGCTATAGTTAGGGCAATGCCAAATACACCTTCTTCTATTGCAAAGGGTATAACTGGTTTCGTAAAAAATTCTAAAGTCAACAACAATCAAACACTAGAGGTAATGAAACTTTTTCAGGCTTTAGGGAAAGTATATGAGCTTAATAATGAAACTCACATTAATACTATAACCGGCATTTCGGGCTCTGGGCCAGCTTATCTATTTTACTTTATTGAAGTACTAGAGAGGGCTGCTATTGAACACGGCCTTCCTGAAGAATTTGCTGCAATTTTTGCACGCGAAACAATAATTGGCTCTGCAGCTTTGCTAGAAAATTCGAATGATACTCCTGCTAAACTTAGGCAAAATGTAACATCTCCCAAAGGAACTACTGAAGCAGCACTTAAGATTTTAATGAAAAAAAATGGATTAGAACAATTAATTCAAGAAACTGTTCATGCAGCAATTAAGAGATCAAAAAATTTAGAATAAACTAAATAGGAATTCGCAACACTGCTTTCACACCTCCCATTTTACTATCATATAGCCTTAAAGAACCTCCATGGTTTTGAGCTATATCTCTAGCTATTGAAAGTCCTAACCCAACACCTTCAATGTTTTGATTTCTTGAATTATCCAATCTATGGAATGGCTTGAAAGCTAATTTCCTCTTACTTCTTGGAATTCCTTTGCCATCATCCTCAATTGATATTAATAAATTTTCGGAAGGCTTTGATATTGTTATACGGCAGTTTTGTGCATATTTAAGGGCATTTTCGATTAGATTTATTAATACACGTTCAATGGCTTTCGGACGTACAGACGCTGTAATTTCTGTTGGCGCGATTAGTTGAATATTGGTTAACTTCATTTTATTTAACAAATTCTGAATAAAATTATAAATATTAATTACTTCTAACTTTTCTCCTTCAAGGCCTCGCGCAAAATCCAAATAAGCCTCAAGCATAGACTCCATATCGATGATGTCTTGTTTAGCTGCTCTGTTCTCCTCAGAGTTATCTTGCAGACTCAAATGTAATTTTAACCGCGTTAAGGGTGTTCTCAAATCATGGGATACACCTGCCAGCATGGTTGTTCTTTGCTCTATATGCCTTTTGATGCGACCCCGCATCTTAAGAAATGACTGACCTGCTAACCTCACTTCCGAAGCCCCCGATGGCCGAAAATTATACTTGTCTTCCCCACGGCCAAAAGCATCTGCAGCACTAGCCAATTCAGAAATAGGGGTGGCTTGATTTCTAATAAAATAAATTGAAACTAACGAAAGCAAAATAGTCGCCATAACCAACCAAAAAATAAATACATACCCCAATGGAGCGAACACTCTTTCTCGGGCAGCAATAAATCTTAAAACTCCTTTATCAACTTTTACTCTTATATCTATATGATTTGGGTATCTTGTTGTATCAAACCAAAAATTTTCTATTAAACTATTGTTTAATGAGCGGCTTAATGTTTTATCTAAATTAGAAAAAAATGAATTCTGCCTGGTAGTCGGCAATTCATCGCCCAGTTCAAGTGCAACAGATAACTCCATCTTTGGCCGTAGTAAATTTTCTAATTTTTCAACTTGCTTTAAAGTAGGGTTTTGCTTGTAAAGCTGCACTGCAACTGAAATGTCTGCAGCCACAGAATCTGATAAGTTAGAGGTAACTTGGTCCCAGTGAACATTAAAAAAGAAGTAAACAACTGCTATCTGCATTATAGTAATTGGAAGCATTATAATAAGAAGAGCACGTCCAAATAGACTCTTTGGCAAATATTTATTTATAGTTTTTTTCATTAAGGGCTTTCTACAACTAACCGATAGCCTATACCACGAACGGTAACCAAATATTCAGGAATAGAAGGATTATTTTCTATTTTTTGACGAAGACGTATAATTTGTATATCTACAGCCCTCTCAGACTTAGCCCCTATCTCGGTCGACAGTGCGTGACGAGTGACTACTCCACCATTTTTTCTTGATAAGATATCAAGCAATTTAACTTCACTACTTGTGAGGTGAACAGCCACTTGATTTCTGAAAAGTTTAGACAATTCATGGTTATAAGAAAACGGACCAAAATTCACTTTGGGACCAACTGCGGTTGAGGCGAGCCTTTTGAATATTGACTCAATTCTTAAAACTAACTCTTCAGGTTCAAAAGGTTTAGAAATATAATCATCAGCCCCTGCCCTTAAGCCTTCAATACGGTTATTAACATCACCTTTGGCTGTTAATAAAATTATAGGGATATCATTATGTTGACGCAATTTTCGTGTGAATTCAAAACCAGTTTCCTCTGGCATCATTACATCCAAAATAAGCAAATCGAAACAAAGGCCATTCATCTTTGCTCTAGCATGTTTAGCACTGTTGCATTCTGACACACGGAAGCCAGATTTCACAAGGTATGTTTTTAATAACTTGCGAATACGATTATCATCATCAACTACTAAAATGTGAATATCACTTCTATGTGAATTTAGTATATTTTTACTCAAAATACTTCCCATCCAAATGAATCGTTATTGACATCGGTGCTAACCTGTCGAGAATGGCTTTTAAATTAGATCCTAGCAAGTAGGTACATCAATAAAGGTTATTGGAATGATTACTAAAGCATATCATGATAGAGATGGAAAAATTTGGTTTGACGGTAAATTTGTTGATTGGCGGGACTCTAAAGTTCACATACTCACACACTCACTTCATTATGGTTCAGCGGTTTTTGAGGGTAATAGGGCATACGAGGGCAAAATTTTTCGCTTGGAAGATCATACTAATCGTTTGATAAAGTCCGCTAAGTTAATGGGATATGAAATTCCTTATTCAGCAAGTGAAATAAATAAAGCATGTATAGAAACCCTAAGAATTTCCGGTTTGTCCGATGCATATATGCGACCTGTCGCATGGCGTGGATCAGAAATGATGGGTGTAGCATCAAAAAATAATAATATTCACCTGGCAATCGCCTGTTGGTTTTGGGGTAATTATTTCGAAGACAAAATGAAAGGTATAAGACTATGCATTGCGGATTGGAAACGTCCTGCTCCTGACACTATACCATGTAAATCAAAAGGTGCTGGTCTATATATGATATGCACGCTTTCAAAAGACTCAGCTAATTCAAAAGGTTTCGATGATGCCTTAATGTTTGATTACAAGGGCCGTGTAGCAGAGTGTACAGGCGCACACATATTCTTTGTTAGGGGAACAGAAATTCATACACCAACTTGCGACAACCTTCTTGATGGCATTACCCACAACACTATTTTAAAACTTGCTCAAAAGAGAGGTTACACAGTTTTTGAACGTGATATTTACCCATCAGAAATGTCTCATTTTGATGAGTGCTTTGTAACAGGCACAGCAGCTGAAGTTACCCCAGTAAGAGAAATAGATGGAATATATTACAAACCTGGGGAGGTCTGCCACGCACTATCATCAGATTACGACTCCATTGTAAGGAAAAATGCATCCTTTGAAAAATTTTAATTCTTTAAACCGTGTTTAAAGTAAATAGCAGCTGTCCATAACGATAGAACAGATGAAAACCATAATGAAAGTATTCCAGCTACCCCATTAAGACTTGTAGAACCTTTTAAGGGGCCTTCAAAGTTATGGTTTGCAAAAAAACTTGCTAAAAGTATGATTGCTAAAAACTCAAAAGCTGTTTTCCATTTAGCTAATTTTGTTGGAGGTAGCAAAACACCACTATTTGAAGCATATTCGCGTATTCCAGATACTAAAATATCTCTAAATATTATTACAATAGCAGGTATTAAAATAATCATATTTCCCTGCGCGATTATACAATATGAAATTAAACAACCAGCAACTAATAATTTATCTGCAATAGGGTCAATCATTCGTCCAAAACCGCTCTCCAACTTCCATTTCCGTGCGATATACCCATCAAGGAAATCAGATATAAAAGCATATGCTAGGCAAGAATAGATGATGGTTTTATTGCTCAAATCATCAAAACCAAACCTAAAACCAATTAAACTCATAATTATAATTGGAATCAATAAGATGCGAGATATAGTTAAAATATTTGGTATTCTTGAAAATATGTAATTATTTCTTTTATCAGATTTAAATATCATAATTCTTATTCCATATTAATTTTAATCATTAAAGTAGTCAAAAATTTCCTGAGCTAACTTTATACTGATTCCTTCAACTTGTACCAATTCATCAAACGCAGCAGACTTTATAGCTCTTGCTGAACCAAAATGTGATAGTAAAGCTTTTTTTCTCATTGCCCCTACGCCATCAATATTATCCAGTGGACTTGAAGTCATTTGTTTCTTTCTTCGTGACCTATGAGTGCCTATGGCAAATCTATGGGCTTCATCACGTAAACGCTGTAAATAATATAATACCGGGGTTTTAGGGGGCAATGTAAATGGGTCTCGGCCATTCATGAAAAAAGTTTCTCTCCCAGCATTTCTGTCAGGGCCTTTCGCAATAGCAACTAAGGTTATTCGATCGAGAACACCAAGGTCTTTGAGGACATTACTTACAACACTCAATTGCCCTTTTCCTCCATCAATTAATATTAAATCAGGCCAATTAAGCTGAGGCTTATTTACTAATCGAGTAAACCTTCGCCTGAAGACTTCTCCCATCATTGCGTAATCATCTCCTGGAGACATATTTCCATCTTTGATATTGAAGGTCCTATATTCTTTTTTATCAAAGCCACTTTGCCCTGAAACTATAAACGCCCCTATAGCATTAGTTCCTTGGATGTGACTATTGTCATAAACTTCTATACGCTCAGGAAAACGTTCTAATTTTAATGTATTTCTTAACTCCAACAATAGAGCTTTTTGAGAAGCACTTTCTGACACCTTGCGTGCAAGGGCTTGTTGAGCATTACTTAAGGCCTTGTCGACCATAAGTTTTTTTTCACCTCTTTGTGGTAAGTGGATAGAAACCTTAGAACCTGCTCTTTCGCCAAGGCCAGACTGTAAAAGAAACTTGTTAGGAAGCTCTTTATTAACATATATATTTTTAGGAATTGGCTTATTCATATAAAATTGAGCTATAAAGGCATCTAATACTTCCTCTGATTCATCGTCCAAAGTATGACGAGGAAAATAAGATTTATTTCCCCAGTTTTGGCCCGCTCTAAAGAAAAAAACCTGGACACAGCTTTGATTACTGTCTGTATGGATAGCGAATATATCAGCCTCTGAGAATGTCATTGGGTTTATACCATTATCTTTTCCAATAACCTGTGTTATTGCATGAATACGATCCCTATACTCAGCAGCTTTTTCATAATTCTGGGCATATGAGGCTTCGGACATTTTCTTTTGTAATTTCTTTTTCAATTCAACTGAGCGACCAGATAGAAAATCATCCGCATCTTTGATTAATTGAGAGTAATCTTCTGGGTCTATTTCACCTGTACAAGGCGCAGAGCAACGTTTTATTTGGTACAATAAACAAGGACGGGTTCGGGATTCATATGTTGAATCTGAACAATTTCTTAAGCGAAATGCGCGCTGAATAGTATCTAATGTTCTGTTAACGGCTGAGACACTTGCAAATGGTCCATAATAGTCACCCTTATTTTTTTTAGCCCCTCTATGTTTTTTTATTTGTGCAGCAGAGTGATCCTTTCGAACCAAAATATAAGGAAACGACTTATCATCACGCAATAAAATATTATACCTTGGTTTTAGTTTTTTAATTAAACTAGCCTCTAGTAACAAGGCTTCCGTCTCTGACCCACAAATAACAAACTCCATATCATGAGTGGCTCTAATCATTCTTTGAATACGAACTGGGTGCCTATTATAACTGGTGTAAGCACTAACACGGTTTTTTAGATTTTTAGCTTTTCCAACATATAACAAATTTCCATACTCATCAAACATCCGGTAAACCCCTGGCTTCTTTTGCAATCGGGACACAAAGTCTTTGATTAACTCAGTACCATTCAGTTCGGTATCAGTGACAGAGTTAGGCATATCTAGGTAATTGGAAAATTAAGCATAAGAGATATAGGGGGTCCGATGTATATCATAGTCTGATCAATTAAACCTTACTTTTCAATGAAC
>JABGVR010000069.1 GCA_018645985.1 Hellea sp.
ATAAATATATATTGCAAAAATGTTTCCATATTTGACTTAGAAGATTCTGACAAACTGGGTTTTTTGGGTTGATTGCCATTTTGTAATGGAATTCGACCTGCAAAATTTGCTTCCTCAACAAGGCGGGATTCTAGATATTTTATGTGAGCTTTGTTGAGATTATTAGCCGTAGATGTAATTAAAATTGCGTCAGTCCACCAATCTTTAGTATTATCATGGCTTTTTATACGTTCCGCGATATTTTCACCTTCACCAATATAACCACAAGTCTCTCCATCAGATTCGCCAAGCAGCAAGTAAACACCTGTATATTTTGCTTCTGGTCTGTTTAATGCTTCTGAAATTTGAATGCGTGGTGTCTTTAATACATGACCAGTCCAATTAAATACTTCCGCCGTAAGCATTCCTTCAGGATCGCCGTCGATGTAATGTAATTCAAGTGAAAGACCAGCATTATTAATAAACATAAACAAATTCCAACATAACTATTATTTAAACATCATAATGACACCTTATTAAAATTATAAAAGCATTTATTAAGATTTTGTTATAAAAACTGCATATAAACTTCCCGCATAATAAAAAATAAACCATCGCCCAACGGGTCTCTAGACATGCTTATTTCGAGTCTGAAAATCTATTTTAATAGCTTTGCTTTGCAGTAATGATTTCAGAACTATTGGATTCAAAAAATATTTGTGCTTAAAATCATTTTGAGATTGGGGAATATTAAATTGAGCATGCGCCTAAATAAACTGACAGGACTTGTACTGCTGTGCTTGGCATTCTTTCTTAAAGCTCCAAAGGAACAGTAATATGCTCAAACAACTTTCTATTGTTTCAATGATGCTGAGTGCTTTGGGAGCGACTACATCAGCTCAGAGTATCTATGCTGATATAGCTTCTGAAATGGCTAAAGAAGGTATCAATCAAGCAGAGGCCAAATTAAATCAACTTCCAGATATGCTCCGTGATGGATTAGATATAGCTACAGCTGAGAGAGAGTTTGAGTCTAACGAGTTCTGTCTTGGTAACGTTCAAGCCCTGGTAAACATGGGCGCCGTTGCATCCAATATAATGCCATTCACTAAAGTGTGGACATATGAGGATGATAGAGGACCAGTTGGTAAATTACGGGTCATGTTAAATGGTGAAAAAATTCACATTGAAGTTTATTGTAATAAAACTGTTTTAAAGAGCAAAATACTGCCCTGGGGTGATGGGGATAAAACACTTAGAGAAGTTAATATGTCATCAGTTAGTGCATTGCTTGGAGTGGGGTTAAACTTTCAATTACAGGGTATCTTTGATGAAATAGGGGTGGGTCAAGAACTCGAGTTTCCAAGTCTTAAACCTCAACTTGATTGAGAAAAACTTTCTTCAAGAGATACTGTAGTTGATGGGAAATCATGTGGAACAAGTATAGTAGCAGGCGGTCAAAGCTCAATTGGTGGCTCATTCGAATTAATTGATCATAATGGAGTTAGTGTTACAGAAAAAGATATAATAAATGGGTTAACATTAATTTATTTTGGTTACACATATTGCCCTGATATTTGTCCTTTAGATACACAAAGAAATCTTACAACAGTTGATATTTTAGATGAATATGGCATCGATGTTACACCTGTTTTTATAACTATCGACCCAGAAAGAGATACTGTTAAGACATTAAATAATTATGTTGAAACCTCACATGAGAAGTTAATTGGATTAACTGGGTCGCTTGAGCAAGTTCAAAAAGCTTCTAAAGCTTATCGTACATTTTTTCGTAAAAATGGTAATGGAGAAGATTATTTGATTGATCATTCAACATTTAGCTATTTGATGGACGAAAATGGTTTTTTGGATTTTTTTCGACGTGATCTCGAACCAGAAGACGTAGCAAAAAACATCTTATGCTTTGCAGAAAAAAATTACTGAAGTAGGTATTTGCAGAAAAAATGGCTACAAAATGGCTACAATTAATATACAACAATATACTAAGTTATTGTTATTAATATAAATAATACATAAAAAGTGGCGGCAGACAGGGATTCACACAACAGACTTAACACATTAAAATAATTAAATTTTTCATAAGACAATCAACACAATACCCCCAATGATACCCCCATGCACTTCTTGCATCCCTGATTAATTGCAGGCCTTAGTGGGCTAAATGCGTGGAATATGGCGTTCGCAATTATCTCCGATTGGCTATGAGACACTGTGATGCCCCCAATATGGTCGATTACCTACCTACGCCACTGAGGAAAGTCTGGATTCATTTCCAAATAAGTGCAACTTATAGCTGAAGTCATTTTAAAGGTTGTTTATGCGCTTAAGTTTTAATGAAATTCGCACCCGCGCCGCCCAATTTGCCAAAGAATATGCTGATGCAACCTATGAAAAGGGTGATACGCAAAGCTTTTACAATGATTTCTTTGCAATCTTTGGCGTCAAGCGGCGCTCAGTGGCACGTTATGAAGAACATGTTAAAAAACTGAACAACCGCTCAGGTTTTATTGACCTTTTCTGGCCAAAGGTATTGCTTGTTGAACAAAAATCAGCGGGCCGTGATTTGGCCAAGGCTGGAACACAGGCAGGTGAGTATTTTGACGCCCTTCCTGAGGTAGACCGCCCTAGGTTTCAATTGCTTTGCGATTTCCAAACCTTTCAACTTCTTGACCGTGACACGCGCGAGGAAATTTCCTTTGACCTAGCTGACCTTCCCAAACATGTTGAAAAGTTCGGTTTCATCATGGGGATGGAAAAACGCAGCTTTAAGGACCAAGCCCCTGTAAACATTAAGGCGGCGGAACTTGTTGGCCACCTACATGATGCGCTAGAAAATGATGGCTATACGG
>JABGVR010000070.1 GCA_018645985.1 Hellea sp.
AAAATGAAAAATAATCCAGACATACAGGGCCAGGCCAACAGAGCTGAGATTTCTTCCATCAAAATAGTTATCAACACACTTCAAAGAAAAAGCGATGATGAAGGAAATAAACATTACCCCTAGTGTCCCAAAATTTGCATAAGCCTCCCCCCAAAAGACCGTCGGCATCGTCCCCTTTATACCCAATAGGGCATTACTCGGCTTTACAAAATCCATAATTTCTTGCGTAAGATAAAAATTGTTGAAGGGGAGCAAGCCTCCTGGATTTGGAAAGCTAGCACCAAGCAAGTAATTATTAACCGAGAAATAATCGAGGTAATGGTATGCAGGCTGAATTGAACCCGCAAATAACCTGGAAAAAATCGAAAAGAAGGCATCGCCTAACCTGTCAAAACCCATATTCATAAATGAAGCATAGAAGGCCGTCATCACCAGCACACTAAAAGAGCCAAATATCAAAAGCGATTTCAGTGGCGGCATTCTGTCATTCTTTATAAAAACTTTTACGGCAAACAATGATGCAATTAACCATATAAAGGGTGCTTTCTCTGTCGTTAAAATTACAGAGAATGTGGCCATGAGCAACAGGATATAGAAAATATAATTAAAACTACTATTTGAAAAAGTCTTAGCATAACTCCAGAGCAACATAAAAATCAGAACATCTTGATTGATCAACTTGAACCAATGATATCCATCAAACCCATTACTCATGTCGCTCCGAGACAACATTGAATCACCAGAGACCAGTTGTAGCGCGATAAACAACGCTACAGACTTCAGGCTAGAGACGTAGCTATAAATCGTTGCGGCAAAAAGCGGCAAAGAACAGGCCATAATAAAGAAAATAAGCTTATCATTTTCAATAAATACGGGTAATTTTTTATCTGTGGTGACCTTAACTCTTGAGGCTAACATTAAACCTAACGCGTAGAATGAAATTGCTAGCATTGCAAAAAGATATAGAGTGAATAGCGTTTCACTAGAAGTAACACCCATTTCGACCCGATAAGAATCTAATTTATAGAATAGTGGGAGTATACCAAAATAGGAAAATACAAATAAATTAAGTAAAAGAAAATTAGATATATTGAGTTTAATGATCTCAACGTTCGCGCAGTAGAGTAAGTAAGTCACCATAAACGGAAAAATCAGAAAACTCATACCAAAAAGCAGATCAATCATCTGAGGTTTTACTCATCTGAGTGTATACATACATGACTCCTAGGATACTTAAAATTGATTGCTTAATCATGACTATATACACTAGGTCTAGCGTAGGCAGCTCATATAAATAGGCGTAGCCAAAAATAATCAGGTTGGTTCCAAGCCAGGTTAATTGCCAAATCGCATCAAGGTGCATCATGTTTAATAGCGCATATAACTTCGACAAAGGCGCATAAACAAAACTGCTAGCATAAAGTATGACAAAAGCACCCAGATAATCAGTAGCAGGCGCCCAATTTTCACCAAAAATAAGAGTTAGGAAGTTTTTTGCGATCACATAAACACCTAAATTGAAGATACAAGAAAGCCCCACCAGTAGCATGATGGCTTTAGAAACTTCCCCTTTATACTCATGTCGTTTTTTGTCGCATAATCGCCGATAAAGCAAGTCGCCTATATTCGTTGCAATAATGGACGTGGGCAATCCAATAAGTCTACTGATTAGAGCGATGTAGCCTACTTCGGCTTTACTACCCATAAAAAACATGAATAAGACTAAACTCTCCTGAGCGACTCTGCTTGAGAAGCCTGAAAGCACGCCCCATGCACAGTAACGGACATATTTACGAAAAAAAACCCGCATTCGCTGAAAAGAAACCTTTTGAGAAATATCAGCTAAACTGTTTAGGCCGAGAAAAAGGTTATACAACGCAATCCCAATAATATTACCGACCATTAACCCAGATGGTAATTTCAACAAAGACATGGCTATTTGGGATAGACCTATCCCAGAACTCATTATTCCGTCGGAAACCGAGATTATTTTATAGCGCTCCCGCTTGAAATTAACAGCTCTCAAGAACTGTCCAGAACCACTCAGAAACACGAAAATCGCAATCCAAGGCATAACGGCCTTAATGTCGGCGTCGTAATTAAAGACACTGCTACCAGCCATAACCAGAATGACAATCATTACGTAGGCGACTAAAAAAAAATAACCTAAAGATAGAAGACTGTGAATCGATCGTTTGCTCTTTGGAATCAGGATTAAGCTTTCGATTCGAGCGGTTGCGCCTACAGCGGTAATACTGCAAACCGATAAAAAGAAGGCATACAGACCAAAGTCTTCTGGAGTGTAAAGCCTAGTAATAATCGGGGTGAGTAAAAGAGGAATTAACTGGCTAACGATACTTCCTGTAAGCAGAAAAGACATTGCGCGTATAGAGGCTGCATAACTCTTAAAAGTTGACGTCATCAGCGTCTAAATAGGCGTGCATTGGTAAACTTAACACTCTATTTGATAA
>JABGVR010000071.1 GCA_018645985.1 Hellea sp.
AATTAATTCACAAATTTACGAAAGCGGAAAATAAATATGCCCTTATTAGATGATTATAATAATGATAATGTATTCGCAAAAATTATTCGGGGGGAAATGCCCTGCTACAGAATATATGAAGATGAAAGCGTGCTTTCATTTTTAGATATTTTTCCTCAATCTGAAGGTCACGCTATCGTAATACCAAAAAAGCCGTCAAGAAATCTTTTAGGGCTAAACTCAAAAGATATAGGCAGAGTATTTGGAGCAGTTCAAAGAATATCTAAAGCAGTAAATAATTCATTAAGTCCTGATGGCATTATTATAACACAGCTTAACGGCTCAGCGGCTGGGCAAACTGTTTTTCATAGCCATGTACATATAATACCGTGTTATAATGAAAGAATAATTATCAATCATAATGATAAAAAACCCAAGATGGATGAAGAAAAACTAAGTATTCTAGCAAAAAAAATAGCTTCTAAACTTTGATTTTAATTATATTTCATTATAAAAACTAAACCTTATTCTAAATAGGTATGTTTTCTTCGAAACAAAAATCACGAACAGTCTCTCGAATACTTGAAAGTCTTGTATTGATATTGATATGCGGCTCTATTCTTCCGAATAATTTCTGAGCATTTAATTTCAAAATAGCTGCCTTAACTGGACCAATACCTGTAACCGGCATTGAAAGACTATCGTAGCCCAAGGCGATAAGCGTTAAAGCCTCCAAAGGTCGACCTGCAATCTCACCGCAAACAGAAACAGGTACATTATTTCGTTTGCAGCCATCCACAATAAACTTTAAAATTGAAACTGCTGCTGGATGAAGTGGGTCATACCGCTCAGAGACCCTTGCATTGTCACGATCTGCCGCAAAAAAGAATTGCATTAAATCGTTAGCACCCACTGAAACAAAATCTGCATGATCACATAAAGAGTTTACTTGCCATGCCAGCGAAGGTGTCTCTAGCATAGCACCAACCTCAACTGAGTATGGCAACTCATGCCCCATTTTTTTAGCCCGGTCAATTTCTCGGTCAAACAAAGCTCTTGCAGCAATAAATTCATCAACAGTGGCAACCATTGGGAACATTACTCGAAGATTATTCCCAGCCGCTGCTGCAACTAGAGCTCTTAATTGATACCTCATTAATCCTGGGCGGTCTAAAGCTATTCTTATTGCGCGCCACCCTATCGCTGGGTTTTCCTCCGGCACTGGGTCCATATATGGTAATATTTTATCCCCCCCTAAATCAAGAGTTCTGAATGTAACAGGTCGTTTTCCTGCAGCTTCTATGGCAGTTTTATAAAGTTCAGTTTGTTCCTTAAGGCGCGGCATAAATTCAGAAATCATAAATTGAAATTCGGTTCGAAAAAGTCCTATGCCGTCAGCCCCAGCTTGATCAAGCTGTGGCAGATCCACCAATAAGCCAGCATTGAGTTGGAGAGAGATGAGTTTATTGTCAGTTGTTTTAGCGGGCTTAGATTTCATTCCCTCGTAAATCTTACTAACTTTATTTGCTTTATTTATTCGCAGCTTAAATCCAGAAAACTGACTAGTCAGAGGTCTTATAAAAACAACCCCATCATCCCCGTCCAATAGTACAGAGTCACCTGTTTCAATTAAATCAAGCACTCCATCGGCGCGGCCGATTAGTGGAATTCCTATTGCGCGACAAACTATAGCAGTATGTGAAGAAGCAGATCCTTCTTCAAGTACAATACCCCTCAATTTATCACGGTCATAATCTAATAACTCAGCAGGGCCTATTTCTCGCGCAAATATAATAGCATCATTAGAAATATTTTTATTGCCCGGCACTAACGCCTCACCAAGCAAAGCTCGGAGAAGGCGATTTGCTAAATCTTCCAAATCATGAAGTCTGGCCCTTAAATATGAATCACCAGATTTCATTAAACGTGCTCTATGCTCGTTACGAACTCGCTCCACTGCAGCTTCCGCTGTTAAACCAGAGTGAACAGCCTCTCTCAAACGTCCAACCCATTTTCGGTCGTAGGCAAACATTCGGTAAGTTTCATAAATCTCTTTGCTGGCTCGAGAAAACTTTGCTGTATCCCCTGCAACCATTGCATCTACAGATGCTCGTAACTGAGCCACACCCTTTTCGAGCCTTAATTCCTCTTTTTCAACATTGTCAGCAAGCATATTTGATGGGGCTACTGGAGGTACGTGCAAATAAGCATGCCCCTTTACAAGACCAGCAGCAAAAGACTTTCCTTTTACTGTTTCAGGACGAAATGGAGCAAGCTTAATACCTTTTAAAGCTGCTTTCTTACCGCCTGCTCTCTCATCATCTATAATTATTTCAGCAAGTACCATCGCAACAGTCAGTAAGTCTTCCACCTCATCTTCTGTAAAGCTGCGTGCAAATTTAGACTGCACAACAAGAACGCCTAATACTCGACCACCTCTCAAAATTGGTACCCCTAAAAATGACTTGAAAGGATCTTCTCCAGTTTCAGGTCTATATGAGAACAGAGGGTGGCTAGGCGCATCAGCAAGATTTAAGGGTCGTGCCGTTAAAGCAACATGCCCAACTAGACCCTCACCGGGTTTCAGCCGAGTTTTATGAACAGCTGATTTTTTTAAGCCCTTAGTTGCGGATAACTCTAAATCTTTACCTTGCCGAAAAAGATATATTGATGTGACTTTGACACCCATTGCTTTTGTTATTGCATCTACAAAGTCATCCAACCTTTCTTGTACCGACTCTGTTTCAGCCATGGCCGCACGGATTGCTCGCATCAGCTTAGGTGATTTACCCTTATTTTTAATATTACTGCTCATACAATCCTAAATTAAGCAAATATGGATTAAAATTACGATATAGTTATTTAACATAAAAAAACCCACCTTGAAAGATGGGCTTTAGGGAATATAATTTCTAAGAAACTATTTTTTCTTAGCTTCGCCTTTTTTGCGAGCAGCAACTATACCACGCCCTGTTGTACGCTCTGCAATACGTGCAGATTTACCACGACGGTCACGTAAATAATATAGCTTAGCCCTACG
>JABGVR010000072.1 GCA_018645985.1 Hellea sp.
AAGCTAAGCCCGCAAAGCAAAAGCACTTTCACAAAAGTTCTTGGATTTAACTTCAATTAATACCTCTCATCATTTATATGAGTTAAGATCATGCTCAGCAGTATATCAAGGTTTTTTCGACTTTATTGGGCTGCAATGGATATGAAAAGTGGTGCCCCCACACGGACTTGAACCGCGGACCCCCTGATTACAAATCAGGTGCTCTACCAGCTGAGCTATAGGGGCACTTTAAAGTAAAGTGAGGGCTCTTTAGCCTCGTAGTTAAACTGTTGCAAGATAGAAAATACGTTATCTATAAAATTATATATTAACTTGATATCAGAATAAACATTCTTTCGGATGAAAACTTATATTATATTTTTCGAATTGTTATAAATTTTGCTATTTAAGGAAATCGACACTTGCACGATATCATTGTAGCGCTAGTAGTTGTTAAATATGTCAAAAATTTTAATAACTTCTGCGCTCCCATATATAAATGGCGTAAAACATCTTGGCAACTTAGCGGGTTCGATGCTGCCTGCCGATGTTTATGCACGTGCAATGCGCCTTTTAGGTCACGATGTTTTATATATTTGTGCAACTGATGAGCATGGAACGCCAGCTGAACTTGCCGCGCAAGTTGAAGCTGAGGAGACTGAAGCTTATTGTGATGCTATGCATCAAGCCCAAAAATCAGCAGGAGATAAATTCAAATTATCATATGACTATTTTGGTCGATCCTCGTCTGTAAGCAACCACAAGTTAACACAATATTTTGCGAATATTCTTGAAGAAAAGGGTCTCATTGAAGAACGTGTATCTCAACAGGTATATTCCAATGCTGATGGTCGTTTCTTACCTGACAGGTATGTTGAAGGCATTTGTCCTAACTGTGGATTTGAGAAAGCAAGAGGGGATCAGTGTGATAGTTGCGGAAAATTACTTGACCCAATTGATTTAATTGAACCTTATTCAGCTGTTTCTGGTTCCAAAGACGTGGAAATAAGGGATACAAATCATCTCTACTTAAAACAGTCATTACTTTCAGGTGATTTACTAGATTGGGTTAACAAGGCGGAGGGGTGGCCTCACTTAGCAACTTCAATAGCCCACAAATGGCTTGCTGAAGGCCTTCGTGATCGTTCAATTACTCGAGACTTAAAATGGGGCATACCTGTTTTAAATGCAGATGGGTCCAAAAGAGAAGGTTTTGAGGGAAAAGTTTTCTATGTATGGTTTGATGCGCCAATAGCATATATTGCAGCGACCCAAGATTGGGCTGAAGAAAACGGAAAAGACTGGAAAAGCTGGTGGAGAACAGATGCTGGTGCAGAAAATACTAAATACGTTCAATTTATGGGAAAGGATAACGTAGCATTTCATACTCTCTCTTTTCCCACTACTATCTTAGGTTCTGGCGAAGCTTGGAAGTTAGTGGACCGCCTTAAGGCCTTTAATTGGGTAACTTGGTATGGAGGAAAGTTTTCAACTTCTCAAAAGAGAGGTGTCTTTATGGACCAAGCACTGGATATAGCGCCTTCTGATTATTGGAGATGGCATTTAATGGCGAATGCTCCCGAAAGCTCTGATACAGCTTTTACTTGGGAAGAGTTTCAATTATCTGTAAATTCAGACTTAGCAAACGTGTTAGGAAATTTTGTAAATAGAATAACTAAATATGCATGTGGAAAATTTCAAGGAAAAGTACCAGAGGGTGGTAAGATTACTGCTGCTGAAGAATGGTTATTAAAAGAACTTAACCAGAGAATACCTTTGCTTATAAGTTTTTATGAAAAAAGAGAATTTCGTAAAGCTATGTCTGAAACGAGAGCTATATGGGCAGCTGGTAATGAGTATTTAACCCAAGCAGCTCCTTGGACACATTATAAAACTGACATTAACCAAGCTGCAATGGGTGTACGTGTTGGTTTGAATTTAGTATCTTTGTTTGGTATTTTAGCACAGCCTATAATACCGGACGCAGCATCTAAGATATTAGATGCGATGAATATTCCTGAAAATAACCGATCTTGGAATTTTGGGTCTTCTGAAACCATTGCTCATTTAATCGATGCTTTACCTTTCGGTCACGAAATAAATTCGCCTGATGTACTTTTTACAAAAATTGAAGATACTGATGTCGAAATTTGGGCTGAAAAATTCAAGGGTAATGATTAAAGCCTACCAGCACTAAATTCTTAATTACTAGGTTTGCTTTGTGCTTGTATTTCGAGATAATATCGTATTTAAAAAATAATGCTCAGATAAAAAAGGCGGCTAAACGATGAACTTTAAAGAAATATGTTTTGGATTTACAGTAATGATAATGAGTGGCTGTTCAGTTGCAGTTGAAGATATACAAGTAGATGAACCAGAACTATTATCAGTACCCGCTGAGATACCAGCTCTACCAGATGGTGCTTACTTGCTCTCAAGTGTAACCGTCACTGAAGGTAGTGAAATAAGTCAATTAAAGAGAAAGCAAATAAAAATTTATACTAATGGTCGTTTCATGTATGCTTTTAATAATGCCCTAACTGAAAACATAGATGTTGGGGCTGGAGATGCAACTTGGTCGAACGGAGTAATGATTGAAGTTCCTAGGGTAAATCACGATGGCCCAGTTTCAGGTTATAGTTTTGATGTAGATATTGAACAAACTGAAAACGGTTTTGAACAAACTATCATTGGTATGAAATACGAAGATGGCCGTGTTCTTGATATGGTGGAGCAGTGGGACACTGTTTCTAGAGATATATCAGAGTACGACGGACTTTGGAAACTTAAAAGCCGGTCACCTGCAATACCCGGAACTGATGATTCTACGATCTATAATGAAACTAAGATGATTGGTGGAGGTCACTTTATTTGGCTGAATAATGTTAGATTTCAGAATGAAAAATCTCAAAATTTTGGGTTTGGTTCATTTAGCGTTGATGAGTCAGGAACTGCTGTTGAAACAGCTATGGTAAGTTCTATGTCTGATTATGAGGGCTCTGTGAACGAAATAAAAATCGAATTAATTGACTACAATACTCTTCAGCAAACTCATGTCGAAGGCAAAACTAGTATTACTCAAATATATGAAAGAATGTAGTCGATTATCTTGTGCTAATTGAATAATTTATTTTGTAAACTTTAGGTTTTTTTTTCTTCAATTTTTTTTCTTGGATTACGAGACAGGTATGTACTGACAATTATAAGAAAAATACCAAATATTGTTGTGTAACCTATAAGGGTGTTGAGGTTATTATTGTTGGTAAAGTCTACTATGAGCCACGAAAGACCCCAAAGTATTGCAAAAATAAATACAAGATTTCCGTTTGACATGTATGTAATTTTTACTGCCCAGATTAACGCTAATACAAGCACAAAAATATTAGTTGTTGTGTCATAAAGTGATGTACCAAAGGCTATGTTAGCTATTGGCGCCCAATTTAAAAAAATAGCTAATGAGGTCCATCCCGCGATAAGACTAACAGGAATGAAAACCCAATACTTTTCAGATGCATCTATGGCTGTTGAGTTATCAGATAATATAACCATGGATTTTGTAAGACAATAGACTGTTGGAATGAATATTACAGCTGTTCCCAACAGAGAAAAATTTGGAGACCCCCATGCTGAAAAAATAGACCACAGGCAGACACCTAAAAATCCTACGCCTGTGTACCATCCAATTTTGCGATAAATCTCCCTTTTACGATTAACCTTGAAGCCTTGGACAATTGAATACCCTATGCACCCTATGAAAATTGGGAGCCATATTGAAAACGCAATGCCATATGGCACCAAAAGGCTATCGTTGGCTTCAGAGAACTCTTTTGCCGTTCTACCATAATTAGAAATTTGAGGAATTGATGACAAAATCCACATTAATGGTGCGGTTATGATATTTAGCCATTGTCTTAATTTATCTAAATTTAAAATTTTCATGAATTTATTACGAAGCAAATTTGAGAAGAGGGCAAATTAGTAAAAAATTTCTATTTTTCTCAAAAATAAAGGGACATTTGTAGATTAGTCGTGTTATTATATTTGAAACTTGAAAGGACTTCCATGCAAATTCAAATTTTCTCTAAAGGTATAGATGTTTCAACACCACTCCGTAACCGTATCACGGGAAGATTAGAGGAAATGATTGATAAATATATTCACCGCGAGGGCGAGGCCCAAGTTTCAGTTAGTAAAGAAGGTTCTGGGTTTAAGACGGTTTGTTCGATACATTTACCTTCAGGTGCAACTATGGAGGGGCAGGGAGTGGCTTCAGATGCTTACGCTGCATCAAATGAAGCACTTGAACATATAGAGAAACGTTTGCGAAGGTATAAACGACGGTTAAAAGATCACAGTAAGCAAGCTAAAGCTAAAAATGGTACAATGTTTGTTTTGGAAAACCCAATAACTGACAACTCTGAAGACGATATGGAGTATAATGGAAATACGGAGCCCCTAGTAATAGCTGAGAAATCAAGCAAAATAAGAACACTTACGCCTGGAATGGCCGCCTTTGAATTAGGGTTAGCAGATAATGGCGTAGTTGTCTTTAATAACGCAAGACATGGCGGACTTAATGTAGTGTTCAAGCGTTCAGATGGGAATATTGGATGGATTGACCCTTCAATTGACAATATTGGGTAATAGAAAAAATAATCTTATTTTCATTACTATGTAATGAGATAGTTATATTTTGTTTGTGTTGACCTCTCATTACTTTGGGTTTAATGGGCGGCTCTAGCTTTGAAGCTTGTTAATGCCTTTATAATTTATTGAAAGAATGCGAACTTAAATAATGAGTAATGATAATTTATTTCATGGAAGCAATATTCTCTGTGACTTGAACGTTACCAGTAAGAAACAGTTATTGCAAGAAATGGCCACTAAGCTTCTTAAGTCAAGAAAATTGAATAATGCTGGTATTGCCTGCCGTGATATAGTTTTAGCTGCAATGGAGAGAGAGCGACTTGGTTCAACTGGTGTTGGTTCTGGCGTTGCCCTACCGCATGCAAGAATTGAGGGAATAACTGAAGTACACGCAATATTTGCAAGGCTTGAAACACCCATTGAGTACGACTCAATTGATGAGAGACCTGTTGACTTAGTAACTCTCTTGTTAGCTCCAAAAAATGCTGGTGGAGCCCATTTGCGAGCTTTAGCAAAAGTTTCTAGAACATTACGCAAGCCAGATATGCGTCAGAGGTTAAGGGCTGCTCCAAATGAAGAAAGTTTGTTAACAATATTGGCTGAAGATCGTAGCGCTACAGCGGCCTAGCGTGCAATTGAATTAGGCAACTATTTGTCTATGAATTAAGCCTGCTCTTGCAAGATTATTTATAGAGTTTATATTTCCTTAAATGTTAAGTAATTTATAACAAAGCTTATAAAATGAACGGATCAAAAAATACAAATTTAAACTCTCTGGGATTTGCTAAAGCAAATTCTGATACACGTGTTGTTGTTGCAATGAGCGGCGGCGTTGACAGTTCTGTTTGTGCCGCTTTATTGGCTAGCGAAGGATATGATGTAATTGGTGTAACTCTACAATTATATGATCACGGAGAAACAATTAAAAAAGCTAAAGCATGTTGTGCTGGACAAGATATTTATGATGCTAAACGTGTAGCAGAAATGATGAATTTCCCTCATTACGTTCTAGATTATGAAGATAATTTTCGCGAAAAAGTCATAGAGAATTTTGCGGATACTTATCTCGCTGGTTCCACACCAATCCCATGTGTGCGTTGTAATCAAACAGTAAAGTTTCATGACCTTTTAGCAGTTGCCAAAGATTTAGGTGCGGATTGCATGGCGACTGGACATTATATCAAAAGAATAATGGGCTCTGAGGGAGCGGAACTTCACAGAGCTCATGATCATGGAAAAGACCAAAGCTATTTCTTGTTCGCAACAACAAGAGAGCAACTCGATTATTTAAGATTTCCATTAGGAAGCTTTAGTAAGTCTGAAACACGGTCTTTAGCTGTTAAGTTTGGTCTTAATGTTGCAAGTAAACCTGATAGCCAAGATATTTGTTTTGTACCAACAGGTAAATATACGGATGTAATAGAAAAAATACGTCCTTTATCTGGTAAACCCGGTAATATTGTTCATCTCAATGGTCAAGTATTGGGTAAACATAGAGGCATAATGTATTACACGATAGGTCAACGCCGCGGCCTTGGCTTGCCAGATGGTTCCGGGGAAGACCCTCTTTTTGTGATAAAAATAGATCAGAACACAAACCAAGTTATTGTTGGCCCAAGAGAAGCTTTAAAGCGCAAAAAAATATGGCTTGAAGACATTAATTGGCTTGGTAAGGGGGAATATAATAAAAACCTTGACGGGTTCCAACTTCGAGTAAAAGTACGGTCTACGCGTTCACCGGTACTTGCTACTTTTTTGCTTGAGGGTGATGAAATTATAGTCGAGCTAGATCAGCCGGATGAAGGAATATCGCCCGGTCAAGCTTGCGTATTCTACAGTTCAGAAAGTTCTGCTAAAAGAACACTCGGTGGGGGTTGGATAGTTAAAACACAATGAATTACTATATTGAAATTACATTAATTTTATCGTTTATATTTTTCATACTTTGGTTATTTTCTAATAAGCAAATTAAAAAATATAGAGAAAAGAAGAATAGACTAAAACTTAAAATAAATCGAAAAAACCTATAAATTAGTGACCGCCACCTAAGCGGCCTAACCTAACCTTATAGTCTACAGCCACACCATATTCTGGGTCATCATCAGAATCTATCATTAATTGCCCCGCCCGTTTTAGTAGTTTATGACAGTCCCGCGTAAGATGTCTTAACCGTACTTCTTTTCCTGATTGTGTATATTTAGCTGCAAGTACCTCAATTGCTTGAAGGGCTGATTGATCAACGACACGGCTATTCTTAAAATCAACTATTACGATATTTGGATCATCTTTTATTGTGAATAATGAACTAAAAACATCAACTGAGCCAAAAAACAAAGGGCCTTCTAGCATGTAAATTTTAGTATCTTCGTTAATTTCAGTATTAACATTAATGCGTCGAGCTGCATTCCATGCATATGCTAAAGCTGATACTATTACACCTACAATTACTGCAATCGCTAAATCGTGCCAGACAGTTACAATTGTTACTAAGATGATCACAAGAGCATCAATAGTTGGAATGCGGCGCATAATTGAAAAAGATTGCCAAGCAAATGTACCTATTACTACCATAAACATTACCCCAACAAGAGCGGCCAATGGTATTTCTTCAATAATGTGTGATCCAAACAATATGAAAAATAACAGAAACAATGATGCTGATATACCTGAAAGTCTAGTTCTGCCACCGGACTTCACATTTATCATAGATTGGCCAATCATTGCGCAGCCACCCATACCGCCGAAAAATCCAGTTACAGTATTGCTTATGCCTTGGGCAACACACTCTTGTGATGCTCCCCCACGTTCTTCTTTTATCTCCCCTACTAAATTCAATGTCAGCAAACTTTCTATAAGTCCTATTGAGGCAAGTATTAATGAGTAAGGCAGTATAATTCTTAGAGTATCTAAATTGAAGGGTACATCAGGAATATGAAAGACAGGCAATCCCCCCTCGATAGATGACATGTCTCCGACACGAGGAACATCGATTCCAAATATGATTACTATAGCCGCAACTATACCGATGCCTGCTAATGGTGCTGGTATAAAGTTAGTAATTTTTGGTGTAACCCAAATTAAAAACATTGTAAGAGCTACCAAGCCTAACATTAAGTAAAGAGTTATACCGCTCATCCAAGTTCCATGGAGCATATTAAATGGTCCATGTGTTTCACCTGCTGGAGCGGGTATCGTTTGAAATTGAGTGAGTTGTGCCAAGAAAATTACAATAGCAAGTCCATTTACAAAACCTAGCATTACTGGGTGCGGAACTAGCCTAATAAATTTGCCTAGCCTCAAAATACCTGCGATTATTTGCATTATACCCATTAAAACTACAGTTATAAATAAATATTCGACCCCATGCTGAGCAACCAATGCAACCATTACAACAGCCAAAGCCCCTGTTGCGCCGGATATCATACCAGGCCTTCCACCGATACATGCTGTAATAAGGCCAACAATAAATGCTGCATATAAACCTACTAATGGTTCAACTCCAGCAACAATCGCAAAAGCTACTGCTTCAGGAACAAGTGCAAGAGCTACTGTCAATCCAGATAAGACTTCAACTTTTGTTCGATTAAAATCAAATGTGAGCGGGCCATGACGCCGCCTCGCTGGTATAGAGATTTTGTTAGCAAATGTAGTTAGTGTTGAGCGGATCAAGATAGTGCTTCCAATTTATTTCTGTTGTGATGCGCGCATGTATACTCAGTCGGTAAATTGTTCAAGTTATGTTTCAACTTGTTCGATTACTAAAGTTGACTAACTTTTCCTTAAGTGTGCATAAATCTCTCCATGCCTCTCTTTTAAGTAAAGGTTGTTTCATTAAAAGAGTTGGGTGATAAATTGGTAATGCAATTATTTCTTTATTAGAAAAATTAACTTTTTGCCATTGACCTCTATTCTTCATAATTGTGGTAAGTCCTGTAAGGGCTTGGAGTGAAACGCCTCCAACTAAAAGTAATATAGCTGGAGATACTAGTTCAATATGCCGTTTCAAGAATGGAATACAAATATTAAGTTCTTCATCTGAAGGTTTTTTATGAGTGGGTAATTTCCAGTTAATAGCAGTTGTTATATAAGTATTGTTTTCAGTTTGGTTTATCGAGGCAAGCATTTTGTCAAGTAATTGTCCTTCAGGCCCTACAAATGGTTGACCAGTTTTATCATCATGGCTACTTGGACTGTCGCCTATCACCATCAAGTTAGCTTTTGGATTTCCTCTAGAAAACACACATTGTCTTGAACTATCAGTAAGGGCAGCACTTTCAAAATCACTCATATAAATCTTTAAATCATCGAGGTTTTTTATTTTTTTTAAATCTTTTTGAACTCTATCATTTGTTTTTATTGGTTTTTTTTGTATCTCTACTTTTTTTTCAGTTGTAGTCTGTGTAATTAAATTTTCTTGAGTATGAGGTAAATTTAATTCCGGTGTTTCAACACCAACTTGTGACCACCAATCGAGAGCAGATTTTAATGCTTCATTCATTTTTATATACCATTTTTTCTACTAACTTTATTATTTTATAAGCAATATTTATGCTTGTTACCCTTTCTATTTCTTCAAGGCCGGATGATGAATTTACTTCAAGTAATTTGGGTCCATTATTTGACCTCAGTATATCGACCCCAGCAATTGGTAAGTTTAAAAAGTTAGCAGCATCAACTGCCATTTTTCTTTCTTCATGAGTAATTTCAGTCATAGATCCGAGACCCCCAGCATGTATGTTCGACCTAAAATCTCCAAACTTAGCAGTGCGTTTCATGGCAGCAACGACTTCTTTTTCTATAACAAAACATCTTATATCAGAACCCTCACTGTCACTTATAAATTCTTGTATCAAAAAAGGTCGACGTTCGTTAATATATTCTGAAATTATTTTTTTAGCAGTATTAATATCATTGATTAAAAAAACAGGATCCCCTTGGGTTCCTTTTACTGCTTTAAATATAAATGGATACCCTCCGATGCTTTCAATGGCGTCATTTAACTTATTTATATTTGTAAATAATGTAGTTTTGGGTATGGCTAACCCGCATCTGCTTAATAGTTGGCCAGCTAAAAATTTATCACGAGAATTTATAAACCCGTATGAGGAAACAGTCGTTGGAATATTGGCGTTTTCAAAAATACTTATGAGTTTCTGACCAAAATCGGAGAGTGATACACCTATGCGGGGGATGACCGCATCAGGAGTTCGTTCAAGTTCTGATAAGTATATGTGATCATGAGACGGAATGACCTGCTCATGAGTAAGTAAAGTGTAAACATTATGCCCAAGACCCTTTCCAGCACTAATCATTCTCTTGTTTGAATAATTGGCCGGATCCGCCGTTAAAATTGCTATGTTCAGCATCGATTTTAAGTCTCTTTTTCACAAAAATTACTATTGAGGCATCTGCGGCAAAGCGAATGCTTGTTTTGCTAATCTATTCTGTATAATGCCTATGTAATATTTTTTACAAATGCGAGTCTATAAATGGATGAAAATAAAGAAAATCATTTTGAACGTGAAAGCATGGATTATGATGTTGTCATTGTAGGTGCTGGACCCGCGGGACTATCAGCTGCAATTAAATTAAAGCAGCTGAATGAAAACTACAATGTGGTCGTTCTTGAAAAAGGATCTGAAGTTGGCGCACATATCTTATCGGGTGCAGTGCTGGATCCGAGCGGTCTTACCCGTTTAATGCCAGATTGGGAGACTAAAGGATCTCCAATTAAGAATAAGGTAAAAAATGATAAACTTATCATTCTTGGCCCAAGTGGATCATTTACGGTTCCTAATTTTCTTATGCCTCCTTTAATGAAAAATCATGGTAATTATATTGTTTCTATGGCTAACACATGTCGATGGCTAGCAGAGCAAGCTGAGGCTTTGGGTGTTGAAATATTCCCTGGGATGTCATGCTCAGAGTTGGTTTATGATCAGTCTGGAGCAGTTAAAGGTGTAGTCGCAGGCGAGTTTGGAATTTCCAAGGATGGAACAAAAGGTGATGGGTATGAGCCGGGCATGGAGCTTCATGGTAAATATGTCTTTATAGCTGAAGGTGCCCGGGGTTCACTTGCAAAACAGGCTATAAGTAAATTCTCTCTAGATGAACTATCTGATTACCCTAAATTTGGCTTAGGAATGAAAGAAATTTGGGATGTCAAACCTGAAAACCATCAAGAGGGTTTGGTAGTTCATACAGCTGGGTGGCCTTTAGGTTGGAAAGCTGGTGGTGGTTCATTTTTGTATCATGCTGAAAACAATCAAGTTTACCTTGGATATATTGTTGATTTAAATTATAAAAACCCGCACTTATACCCTTATGCTGAAATGCAACGTTGGAAGCATCATCCAGAAATATCTCGAGTTTTAGATGAAGGAAAACGTGTTGCTTATGGTGCTCGAGTTGTCACAAAGGGTGGAATTCAGTCTGTTCCTAAAGCTTGTTTCCCTGGAGGGGTTTTGCTCGGTTGTTCAGCAGGACTGGTTAACCTTCCTAGAATAAAAGGAAACCATAATGCTATGCACTCCGGAGTTGATGCTGCAGAATCTGCTCACGCAGCTATGCTTCTTGGTTTAGAAAGAACAGAATTGTTATCTTATGATGAAGCTTTAAGGAATGGACCTGTTGGCCGCGACTTGAGGCCGGTAAGGAATGTTGCACCTTTAAATGCAAGGTTTGGTCCCTTTCTTGGTGGAATGTTATTTGGCGGGATTGATATGTGGTCTGCTACTATTGCCAAGTTTAATTTAATTGGTGCAATAATGAATGTTACCAAGCTATTTTCCCGAGGAAGAACAATGACTTTATCTCACGGTAAAGACGATGCTGCTTCAACAGGAAAAGCAGACCGATTTAAAAAAATAGAATACCCTAAACCGGATGGTATATTATCATTTGATCGCTTAACAAATGTATCTTTCTCAGCCACAAATCACGGAGAAGAACAACCTAGTCATCTAAAATTAGTTAAGTCCACAGTTCCAATTGACTTTAACTTGCCTAATTTTGATGAGCCTGCACAGAGGTATTGCCCTGCTGGTGTTTATGAGGTTTTAAGAGAAGAGGATGGTTCAAATCCCCGTTTTCAAGTTAACGCTCAAAATTGCGTACACTGTAAAACATGCGATATTAAAGACCCAAGTAGAAATATTATATGGTCAGTTCCTGAAGGCGGCGGTGGGCCAAACTACCCTAATATGTAACATTAAAACTGGAAAGTTGTTTTGTTTAAACTACAAATTTATTCTTCGTTAGTGTCTTTTCTAATATTGGCATCTTGTACAACAGCCCGCCTTCAGCCCATTCAGTCTGAGACTACAGTCTTTAGTAGTTTTCTGGCTGGTAGTTACGCGAGTAGAATTAAAGAGTCACAATTTAGATCTGATTATTTAACTACTGCTTTTGAATATTCTGATTTTGAAGTTTCTCTTGGGCAAAAAGCTATTAGTTCTGCCATAGTAGCTAATAATTTAGCTCTAGCACATCAGCATGCTGAGGTTATCAATAAAAAAGATAAAAATGATCCTTTAAGTAATTTTGTGTTAGGATATCGGGCCTTATCCCAAGGACTTCATGAAACAGCAACTCAGTATTTAACTCGTGAGACTGATGAGGTTACCATTAGTATTATGAAGGGTTTATTAGCTGGCTGGAACTTTGTAGCTTTAGGGGATATTGATAAAGCTCGCGATGAGTTTTTATTTCTCGAAGGTGGTGTTTATTTCCAAAACCTAGGGCAATTACAAATTGCAAAAGCTGAGGGGTTAATTGGAGACACAGACCGAGCTTTAGAGGCATTTAAACTTGTTAAAGATAGTGGGCAACTTCGAACAGAGTATTATTTATCAAAAGCACGATTCTTAAACTCAATAGATAGAAATAAGGATGCCTTACTTGAGCTCGAATACTATCTAAAAGAAAATAATCTCCGTGGGGGAAGCGAAATTGAAAGATACATAAAGCTACTTAAGTCTGAAAAGACTAAAAATATTGAGAAAACAGCGATACAAGAGGCAGCTAGAGCTTTAACAGAGCCCTCTTATTGGTTTTTTGTTGCTAATCGTTCAAGCGATGCGGGCGAGATTTTATTACGGTTGGCATTAGACCTTGACCCAAATCATGATAAAGCAACTATATGGCTTGGAGAATTACTTGAGAATACTAAACGCCCATCAGAAGCTTTGGGCCTTTACCTAAGTGTCTCAGATAAATCGAGCTATGATATTACTGCTAAACTATCCGCTGCAAATCTATATTTGAATAAAAAGTCTGATCAAAAAGCATTAAATATTTTACAAAAACTTAATCTTGATAAGCCAACGGCAGTTACGCAGGAGGCCTTAGGAAGGGCATATATTATCCGTGAGAATTATATTAATGCTTTGCCTGTCTATGATGGCTTAATTAATAAAATGACTGATCAAGAATTAAAAGCCAATCCTCAAGTATTATATTTTAGGGGGATTTGCTATGAGAGAATTGGCAAGTGGGATGAAGCGGAAACCGACTTTAAAAAAGTTTTATCTATAGACCCTAATCATGCTGATGCACTAAATTATTTAGGTTACACATGGATAGAAAGAGGAAAATATTTATCAACATCTCTTGAGATGATACAAAAAGCAGTAAAATTGAGCCCGAATAGTGGCGCAATAATCGATAGCTTAGGTTGGGCTTATTATAAGTTAGGGAATTTAAAAAAAGCCAAGCTTAATTTAGAGGCTGCTGTAGAACTATCTCCAACTTCTGCGACAATAATAGATCATTTGGGAGATATTTATTGGGTGATTGGAAGAAAAAAAGAGGCAATGTACCAATGGGAACGAGCTTTAAATTATAACCCTACTAAGAAAGAAAAAAATTATATACTTGAAAAGCTAGATGGTAAGTTTGTTTATCAGCACCATGATATTGGAGTTCAATCATAGTGACTTATGAATATCAAGAGCGAGCGAAAGCTAAAATTAACTTAACCCTTCACGTGGACTCTAAAATTAATGACATTTCCCATTCTCAATATGGTTATCACCCGTTAAACAGTCTTGTTGTTTTTTCCGATATCGCAGATGAAATCTTAATTGCACCCTCAAAAGAAAATAAAATATCAATTACGGGTCCATTTGGACACATGCTTAATGCAAACGAATCTAACTCAACAATTCAAGCTCTGAAAGCAATAAACCGTAGTCCGCAGCATGTTAAATTGGTAAAAAACTTACCTGTATCTGCAGGTATTGGAGGAGGTAGTGCAAATGCTGCTGCAATAATGCGTATTTTCAATACTGAAAGCATTCAGGCAGCCTTGTCGCTTGGTGCTGATGTCCCCGTTTGCTTGTTTTCAAAAACTGCACAAATGGGTGGTATTGGAGAAAACTTATCCTTTTGTCCTGGCTTGGGACAATTAAATGCAGTACTGGTTAACCCCAGGGTGAGCCTTTCAACAGCAAAGGTATTTAAAGCTTTTGATGAAATGTTTGTTGAAGATGGTTCAGTATTACCGACTACCTCTGAAGGATCTTTACTTATCAGAGCAATAAATGGAAGAAATGACCTCGAAGCTGCCGCTATATTACTGGAGCCTATTATAGGGGACGTCTTGAACGTCATTAATAACCAGACTGGATGCTGTCTTGCACGAATGTCTGGTTCAGGCCCTACATGTTATGGTCTTTTTAAAGATGCAAGAGCATCTCTTAAGGCGGCTAATGCAATCAGATCTATAGCGCCTGATTGGTGGTGCGAGACTACTATATTAGGCGATAAATAAATGAGACTATTGAATTCAGATATTTTTTATATAGGGCTTGGATGTTTCATTATTTCATTTTTAATTTGCAAGCTTATGGTATTAGTGCATTTGAGTGATAATCCTAATCATCGTTCTATCCATATTAAAACAAACCCCACTGGTGGTGGGTTAGGAATCATTGCTGCGTTAGGGTTTTCGCTAATTTTAATAAATACTTTTATTCCTGAAGTGCCCTTATCTAAGGATTTACCTTATTTTTTAGTTTGTGCAATAATAATCTCTTTTTTGGGAGTACTTGATGATATTTTTGAAATAAGAGGTATACATAAATCTATAATAATATTTTTTGTTTCAATTTCAGCTGTAATTCTTACTGGGCCAGTTACTTCATTGCCAGGGTTTTATAGTTCAATTAACTTGCCTTACTTAGCCGGGTTAATTGGCTCAGTCCTATGGATATTTGTTTGTATAAATGGGATTAACTTTATGGATGGTGCTAATGGCCTAATGGCTAGTTTTATGTTTCTGGCTAGTTCTTCATTAACTATAATTGCATTTATATTGGGGGCCGTAACTACAATGATTATGGGACTTACACTATGTTTTAGCTTACTCGGATTATTACCTTTTAATTTTGGTAATAATTCCAAAATATTTGCAGGAGATACCGGTTCCCTTTTAACGGGTTTTATTTTCTCTTTATCTGCATTGCTTTTAGTAAAAGAGACAGACAATCTTGATCTTTTATATGTGGGTCCGCTCTTAATCCTTCCGTTTTTATCTGATATTTTTATCACTATGTTAGGAAGAGTGCGGCTTGGAGGTTCTTTTTTCTCGGCGCATAAAAGTCACCTTTACCAAGCGTTAATTGCTCAAAGTATAAGCCACACTAGAGTGTCTTTAGCATACTTAGCTGCGGGGATATTTTTTTCATCTTTAACTATTTTTTGTGTAATTAAAGAAATTAGAATTTCTATGTGGATACTTTTAATTTCAATTGTATTAGCCGCATCTGTTAGGTATTTTATTAAGAGAGATATAATGCTGAAACATATTAGTAAAGGCCTGTAGTCATTATTTTCAGCTTGCTCTTTCAACTATGTAACTAGCTAATTCCTGTAATGTAGTTCTCCATGGGCTAGCATCAAAAACATTAAGAAGCTCTTTTGCTTCTAGTGAATATTGCCGAGCTAATTCTATTGTACTTTCGATAGATTTTGAGCTCTTTATCAATAGCATTGCTTTTTTAAAGTCTTCATTATTTTGGTTTCTTTCAACTATTACTCTGTGCCAAAAACTATCATTTTCATGCTTAGAAAACTCAATGGCACGAATAACTGGTAGGGTCATTTTTCCTTCTCTGAAATCATCCCCTAATGATTTACCTAATTTGCTTTCAAATCCACTATAATCAAGCGCATCATCGACTAGTTGAAATGCAAGGCCAATTTTTAAGCCATAGTCATGGAGTGCTTTTCTTTTTTCATCAGATTGAGCTGTAATAACAGCTGAAACTTCAGTGGAGGCTGAGAACAATGCAGCGGTTTTTGCTGATATAACCTGCATATAAGAGTCTTCATCCATCTGCATATTTCCTAGAGCAGCTAACTGTCTAACCTCTCCTTCTGCTATAATAGAGGAAGCATTTGATAAAATTTTAAGTGCCTCCAACGAATTAGTTTCAACCATTAAATTAAAAGCTCGTGCAAATAAAAAATCACCAACAAGAATTGAGGGGCTATTTCCCCAAACTAAATTGGCTGGTTTTTTACCTCTTCTAAGAGTGCTGTCGTCTACTACATCGTCATGCAGGAGTGTAGCTGAGTGGATAAACTCTACAGCAGCAGCAAGTTTGTGATGCTTGTCCCCTTTATATCCACACATCAAAGATGTTGCTACAGTCAGTAGGGGTCTTAATCGTTTCCCTCCTGCGCTAATTAAATGTTTTGCTAGATCTGGAATTAAACCTACTGGACTTTGCATTCTTTCTAAAATTATCTGATCAACAGATGCCATGTCACTAGCAGCCATTTCCCATAGTCTTTCAGAGGGACTTCGGTCTACTTTATTAATAAGTTGTGGTTGAGCGCTCACATATTCCCCTTGTAGGGTTTTTTAAGATTGATTAATGCTATTAGTGTTTTAAAAACTAACCTACAAGAGCTTTTGCTGTCGCAGGGCATAAATTGAGTTTTATAATGACCCCAATATTAAAAACTGTAAACTTAGCCACTTTAAATTATGCACAGGCTATTTTGAAGGAAGCTGACATACCATTTTTTACCATGGATGAAAATGTTAGTATAATAGAGGGATCTATTGGTATTATACCCAGGCGTTTGATGGTTTTAGATGATGATTTTGAAGATGCAGTTGATGTGTTTAAATGTGCGGGATTGTTAAATCAAATACACCAACCTTAAGGGTTGAAATTTATGGGTTTCTAACTAGGTTTGTCATAACTTAAACATCAGAACCCTGTGGTTATGAAAATGAAAAATAATATTAAATCAGTTAAGTCCTTTCAGGGATTAATCCTTGCTTTGCAAAATTATTGGGCGAGTCAGGGCTGTGTAATTTTACAGCCTTTTGATACGGAGGTAGGGGCGGGAACATTGCACCCTGCAACAGTTTTGAGATCCCTAGGTAATAAGCCTTGGAATGTTGCCTATGTTCAGCCCTCTAGAAGACCTGCAGATGGCAGATATGGTGAAAACCCTAATAGGTTGCAACATTATTATCAGTTTCAAGTGATAATGAAGCCTAACCCTATCAATTTTCAAGAGTTATACCTTGGTAGCTTAGCTGCTATAGGGATTGATATGGACTTGCATGATATTCGTTTTGTTGAAGATGACTGGGAAAATCCCACTGTTGGTGCTTGGGGTTTGGGTTGGGAAGTTTGGTGTGATGGTATGGAGGTGAGTCAGTACACGTATTTCCAGCAGGTAGGAGGAGTCGAGCTTGATATTGTTTCTGGTGAACTAACTTATGGATTAGAACGCCTAGCTATGTATGTGCAAGGGGTTGATAATGTTTATGACCTTGTCTTCACAGAAGAAAATAAAAGTAATGGTACTCCTGAAGTATTATATGGTGATATATTTCACCAAAATGAAGTGCAACAATCTGCTTATAATTTTGAGTACGCTGATACAATTAAAATCTTAGAGAAATTTAAATTTGCTGAAGCGGAATGCATGGCGCTTCTTGAGCCTGATATTGCACTTCCGTTGCCCGCATATGAGCATGCTTTAAAAGCATCACACCTGTTTAATTTGCTTGATGCCAGGGGTGTTGTCTCACCAACACAAAGGCAAGAATATATAAAACGTGTTAGAGATCTCACTAAAGCTTGCGCTAATTCTTATGTAAACAAAGAAAATAACATTAAAGAAAAAGCATGGAAAAATTAAAAATGGTAGAACTTTTTATTGAAATTTTCAGTGAAGAAATTCCTGCTAGAATGCAATTAAAAGCAGGAGAAAATTTTTCGAAACTCATGGTGTCTGGGTTAAAAAGAGAAGGATTGTTGTGTGAAAAAATAATATATCATACAGGCCCTAGGAGGTTAATATTTAAAGCTGATATTCCTCTCAAGTCTCCAGACCTTTCGGAAGAAAAAAAAGGACCAAGGGTTAACGCTCCAGAAAAAGCAATTGAAGGATTTCTTCGAAGTGCTGGGCTAACCAATTTGTCTGACGCTAGAATCAAGGTTGATGAAAAAAAAGGTGATTATTACTATACTAAAACTGAAAAAAAAGGTCTTGATAGTGACCAAATAGTTTCTGAGGTTTTAGTGTCTGTTATGAATAATTTTCCTTGGCCTAAATCAATGAAATCCGGAAGGTCTGGTTTTCGTTGGGTAAGGCCTCTAAGAGGTATCATTTGCCTGATTGATGGTAAAATAATAGATTGTGCAGTCGATAATATAAGAGCGGATAGAATGACCGAAGGTCACAGAAGACACGGCAAGGGCCCTTTTACTGTAAAAAGCTTCTCTGATTATTGCCATAAACTTGAAAATGAGGGACATGTAATGATTTCCCATCAGGATAGAAAAAATAAAATCCTTAATGATGCAAAAAATGTTTGTGCTGAAAATGGATTAGAATTAATTGATGATATTTCATTACTTGATGAAGTATCAGGTTTAGTCGAGTGGCCTAATGTTTTATTAGGTCATATGGATCCTCTATTTTTAGAGTTACCCTCTGAGGTAATAAAGCTATCCATGCGAACTCATCAAAAATATTTTGCAGTTAGAGATCCATCTACTGGAAATCTCTCCCCACACTTTATTGTAGTTTCAAACCAGACTGCGCCCGATGGTGGAGCAGAAATTGCAAGGGGTAATGGTAAAGTATTATCCGCAAGACTTTCAGATGCCAAATTTTTTCAAAAAGAGGATATGAAGTTTGATTTAGAAGAAAACTACTCAAAACTAGACTCAATAGTTTTTCATAAAAAACTTGGCTCTATTAGAGATAAATCTGAAAGAGTTGCAGTGCTTGCGACTTTAATGGCTCCATATCTTAATGCAGATCCTGAACTTGTAAAAAAAGCTGCGCGGTTAGCAAAATGTGACCTTGTAACAAATATGGTTGTTGAATTCACTAGTTTGCAAGGCCAAATTGGTGCTATGTACTACGCCGCAGAGGGTGGAAATAAAGATATTGTTAAGGCGATTGAAGATCAATATAAGCCACAAGGCCCTAGCGATAATGTCCCAAGTAATTCTGTAGCAATCGCAGTAGCTCTAGCTGATAAAATTGATACATTACTCTGTTTTTGGGGGATACAAGAAAAGCCGACAGGGTCTAAAGACCCATTCGCCTTGAGGCGAGCAGCATTAGGGGTAGTCAGAATAATACTTGAAAATAAGATAAAATTAAGTATTTCAAATATTTTGGAAATGGCAGCATCTTCTAGAGTTATCGCCAAACCATGTTTGCCTGAATTGGACACTTCAGTTATTGATAGTCTTTTATTTTTTATTACTGAGCGATTTAAAGTTTACCTTCGTGATAATGGTATGAGGCAAGATCTTATTAATGCTGTTTTAAAACGTGACGCTAATGATCTTTTGTCGGCTACGAATCGTGTTGAATCTTTGCAGGCATTCTTGTCTACAGAAGAAGGTATAAACTTACTTTCTGTTTGCAAGCGCTCAGGCAATATACTTAAAGCAGAGGAGAAAAAGGCTGAATTACCATGCGGTGATGTTGACACATTGACGCATTATAGAGCAAAAAACTTATTAGGAGCACTAATTCAAGCCCGAAAAAATATAGTGCTTGAAATGGGTAATGAGTCATATTCCATGGCTATGACAGCGCTGTCTAAGTTGCGGACACCAATAGATCTTTTTTTTGATGAAGTGAAGG
>JABGVR010000073.1 GCA_018645985.1 Hellea sp.
CCAGTCTCAATAGCATTTACTGGAGGACGCCCCAAATGAGCTTCCTCTCTTATTCTCTCAAAAATTAAAACATTAGCATCAACAGCCATACCTATAGTCAATATAATGCCCGCTATGCCCGGTAAAGTTAATGTTGAACCTAGTAAAGATAGTGCACCAACAATCAAAATTATATTTGTTGATAAAGCTATATTAGCAATTGTTCCAAACCTAAGGCCATATGATAACCACATAAACAAGCCAACGCCTATAAGGCCTATTATAGAGGCAATTTTTCCTGCATTTATTGAGTCTTGGCCTAAACCTGGTCCAACGGTTCTTTCTTCGACTATTACTAGTTTAGCTGGTAGCGCGCCAGCGTTTAAAAGTAGTGAAAGTTCGCGGGCGCTTTCCAAAGTAAAGCTTCCCTCTATGAAACCAGATCCACCTGTTATAGCTCCATTTATACGAGGTGCAGTAATAATTAAATCATCAAGAACTACTGAAAATCTCTGTCCAATATTTTTCGAAGTCAACTCACCAAAAAGTCGGGCACATCGAATATTAAATGTAAAATTAACTATCGGATAGTTACCTTCAGGGTGAAGACCTTCACTGGAAGTCTTTAAACATTCCCCAGTAATTTTTGTTCGTCTCTCTACAATTAAACCCCCACCCAATTCTTGTGGAAAGTAAGCAGCACCTGGAGGAACCGTTCCCTTTTCCACAGCAAGACGAAGAGCTGCTTCGTTATTGCTCTCTTTTCTAACCATGTGGAAAGATAAGTTGGCCGTTTTATTTATAACACTTTTTATGTCATCAACATTTTTTGCACCTGGTATTTGAAGTAAAATTCTGTCGTCGCCTTCAGGTGCTATAGTCATCTCCGTAGTACCCTGCGGATCTATTCTTCGCCTGAGAACATTCATTGATTGTGCTATAGTTCTTTTTTGTATATCCGCTACATTCGCATCAGTAATCATTACCCTAAAGTCTTTCTCACCATCCTTCTGAACTGAAGTTGTTTTTTCTTGAGAAAGACTAGATGGGTCAATGGGTTTTGATAATGATTGCAATAAATCATATGCGCGTTCAGAGTCTTCTTTATTTCTTAATCTTACAAAAACGGAGTCTGAGTCAAAGTCAACGCGAATTGTTTCTGTCCTAAGTCTATTAGCTTCTCTAAACTCTTGTCTTATTGTTTCCTTTTCATTTTCTAAGGCTTGAGACATAACACTCGAGAGGTCAACCTCCAAAAGCATGTGAGCACCACCTTGCAAATCTAGACCTAAATTAATTGTCCTGTTGAACATACCCGGCATATTAGCTCGCGTATTACTGGGTAGAACATTAGGCAGTGCAAAAAAGAAACCCAAAAGAAGACAACTTAGAATTAAGGATATTTTCCATTTTGAAAAAAACAGCATAGTATTATTAACAGCCTATCGATTGAAATTTAATTATTTCTTCTTTTTTCCTGTATCGTTTGCGGGAGCTGGCTTGTTTCGGACATCAGCAATCATAGTGCGAACCACTTTTATTTCAGTTCCATTAAAGTCGACACTCAATTCATCATCGGCAACCTTCTTGACTTTGCCGACTAACCCACCGTTAGTGACGATAACATCCCCTCTTGAGATTTCAGATAGCATATTTTTATGAGCCTTCATTCTCTGATTTTGAGGACGAATTAATAAAAAATAAAATATTACACCTATCAAAAGTATAGGCAAGAAATTCTGAATGACACCTGCGCCGCCTGGTGAAGCCTGCATAATTACGTTTAACATAGTACCCCCTTAATAAATACCTACACAATAGATCTTAGATTTATATAAGGCCCTGATACGCATATGCAATGGTCAACTTAAAGATACATAAAAATTTAATTGCACCCATGGAAATGCAGTTACTTTTTGGTTTCAACTATACTACTTGAAAGAATAGATAACTCATAAAGAAAGTATATAGCACTTCCCAAAACAATTTGAGTAATGGGGTCCGGCGGAGTAACAAATGCTGCAAACACAGCTATAAGAAAAACAGCGTATTTTCTCGAACGCTTAAGAGCATCGGATGTTATTATGCCCGCTCGGGCAAGAAGACTTAATATAACAGGAAGTTGAAAAGAAAAACCAAAAGCCAGAAAAAGTGTCGTTGATAATCTTAAATAATCACTAATTTTAGTTAATAAATCAATTTGGTTATTATCACTTATGCTCTGTTGATTTAAGGCAAATTCCATAACAAATGGAAAGACATAGAAAAATACTAACGAAGCACCCAAAAAAAATAAAAATGGTGACATAACCAGGTAAGGCAAAACAGCCTTCCGCTCTTTTCTATAAAGTCCAGGGGCAATAAAACGATAGAATTGATAAGCTAATATAGGGAATGAAAGAACAATGCCCCCAAATAAAGCAATTTTCAATTTAACAAAGAAAGTCTCCATCGGGTGCGTTGCTATCAGATCAAGCTTAATTCCTTCTGCACCACTAGCTATTAAAGAAAAGTTATACCTATTTATAGCTACATCAAATGGCCAAATTAAAATCTCTATAATTTCTTTTAGAAATGGAGCACATATAACGCATCCAAGTATTATCGCCAGTATGCACTTTATTAGTCTTTGTCTTAATTCAACTAAATGCTCCATCAATGGAGCCTTTGTGTCATCAATATTACTGGTTAATATATTTTTTTTCATGGAGAAGAACCATCATTTTTTTTAACGCTGGGTGAAATCTCTTCCCTTAATTCTGTTTCCAAACTAAATAACTCTTCCTTTATATCACTATCCAAAAGACTTTGATAATTACCAATATCTTTTAAACTACTAATTTCTTTTTGAATTTCTGATATCTCATTAGTGGCATCCATTTCCGCAAAAGCAGACTTGAATTCATTACCTAAAGACTGCAAAGATGAAAAAAATTTACCAATATTTTTCATTAGAATAGGTAAGTCTTTAGGACCAACAACTATTATTGCTAATAAAGCCAATACTAATATTTCTGAAAAGCCAAATTGAGGAGTCACAAGTATCCTGTAAATGTTTACTTATCTTTTTTAGGCGTTACATCCAATGCTTCTTCTACGGGGTTAGATTGCTCATCAGTCTCATCTTTCAAGCCTTTCTTGAAAGATGTTATACCTTTTCCAAAATCACCCATAATTGAAGATATTTTTCCCCTACCGCCAAAAACCAATAAAGCAATGACAAGTATTATTATTATTTGTAAAGGTCCTACAGCCATATTATATTCTTTCTTTATATTCTTCTTTTTAGCCTTTCCCTTCATTCCATGCAAGACCGCATTATTCAACTAATAAAATAATAGACTACATAGTCGTCAAGACTCAGATAAAAAGTCTTCAAAAAACTGATTTTCGTCCACAGAGACTAAATCCTCTTCATCTAAATTAACATCATCAGTTATCATAGGCTCTGGAATTTCGAAATCTTTGGGTAATCTTGGGTCAAGCAATCCAGCGGCGCGTAAATCTTCACGGCCTGGTAAATCAGATATTTCCTCCAAATTAAAATGAGCCAAAAATCCATCAGTAGTACCGTAAGTAACAGGGCGCCCAGGCGTTCGCCTTCTACCCCTTAACCTAACCCATTTTAGCTCCATTAAAACATCAACAGTACCCTTAGAAACAGCCACTCCTCTAACCTCTTCAATTTCCGCGCGAGTGACAGGCTGATGGTAAGCAATAATAGCGAGTGTTTCCAATGCAGCTTTTGAAAGCTTTTTTGGCATCTCCTGTAAGTCAACTAGATTAGACTGCAAATCAATTGATGTTTGGAACCGCCATGCGCCGGCCACACGAACCAAATTTATACCTCTACCCTCATATTCTTTCTGCAATTGTGCCAATAAAACACTAACATCAACATCTGAGTGCATACGGTCGCGCAATGTTTGAGTATCAATGGGCTCAACAGCAGCAAACAATAATGCCTCAAGCAACCTTAAATTATTACCCATGACGACGTTTGGTTCTGAGAATAATCTAGCTTTTAGAATAGAAACAGAGTTGTTTATGCCGTCGGATGCAATCTTAACGCGGTTTTTCTTCATGATTGACCTTCTAAATTTTATTGTTTGTTATTTCGTATATAAATCGGACTAAAGGGGTTGTCTTGTCGTATTTGAATATCACCCTCTTTAGATAGCTCAAGACTTGCTAACAATGTACTGGCTTTGACGGATTCGATTGGGATAGCCTCTTCAAAATCATTTGTTTGAGGTAATAAGCTAGAGAATTCAGTCCATACTTTTAAATTAGAAGAAATAGACATTATAGCTTTTTTTAATCTTTTTCTTGCCCCTGAAAGTGAGAGTATCATCGGTTTTTCAATTATATGGTGCTGCATTGCTGATCTTGATCTTGATACTCCATAGGCACTTAATATATCAAAAATTTCAGCCTCCCATAAATGTGTTTTTCGCGACCGGAGTCCTTCGGGCATTCCACGTTTAAAAACTTGTTGTCCAACTTCAGGTAAACTCAACAAACCATCAGCTGCTACCCTCATTGCGTCTAACCTTTCGAGCCTGAAAGCTAAATGAAGTGCCATAGTATCGTCCTCTTCAGGAACATTACCTTCAGTTTCTTTTGGAATAATCAAGCGGGACTTCAAATACGCGAGCCAAGATGCCATCACTAAATAATCAGCTGCAAGCTCAATTCTTAATTCATTCGCAGTTTTTATGAAATGTATATATTGATCTGCTAATTCTAATATTGAAATGTTGGTAATATCAACTTTTTGCTTGCGCGCCAGATCAAGTAAAAGATGCAATGGTCCTTCATACCCATCAATATCAACTAATAGAGCCTGACCATCATCTGCCGCATCATTGGCAGCTTTAAAATCAAAATCCTCTTGAAATGCTTCACCCATAATTTAATCTCTGTTCATCTCAAAATATTTATGGTGAAATGCAATTAAAGAGTTTAGTTCATTTTTAAACCCTTCTCGATCAATGCAATCGAAAATATCACTGCAGTATTCTGCAATAGTTGCTCTATTCAGGCTTATACCATCTAAAGTTTTAGCTCCTTTTGCCACATTATTCATAGAGTCAAGATTTCCTGAACATTGTAACGCGATGTCACAGCCTGCATTTAAACTCGCTCGCGTTCTGTCAATTAAATCTCCACTCAAGGCTTTCATATCAAGATCATCACTCATAACAAGACCCGTGTATCCTATCTCTTTTCTGATAAGGGTATCAAAAGACTTCCTAGAAATAGTTAAAGGTGACTTCGAACTGCACTCGTAAACAGCATGAGCTGTCATAGCCATAGGAGCATCTTTAAGTGCTTGAAAAGGTATGAAATCTGAATTCCTTAGAGTTTGTAATTTCGTAGGTATTATTGGTAACTCTTTATGGCTATCAACTCTAGCTCTACCATGACCGGGTATATGCTTAATAACAGGAACAACACCACCAGACATTAAACCAGACATAACAGCATTGGCTATATCAATAACTTGAGATGGGTTTTTTCCATAAGCTCTATCTGATATAATAGGGTCTGCTCCCTCAACTGGTATATCCAAAACTGGCGCACAGTTTGCTGTTATACCACATTCTCGTAAATCATCGGCTATCATACTGTAAGCCAAGTAAGCTGACCTTAAAGCCATTCCTTTATCTACTGAGTAGAGATCATTGTAGAACGATCCTGAAGGATACATTTGCCAATTTGGACTACTCAAACGTTGAACACGCCCGCCCTCTTGATCAACAAAAATTAAACAATTCCTACCTAAAGTCTGACGTAAATCGGATGTTAACTTAATAAGTTGTTTTTTATTAAGTACATTCCGTTTAAAAAGAATAAAAGCCCATGGGTTAACTTCTTTAAAAAAATATTTTTCTTTTTGAGTGAGACTGAAGCCAGATAAACCAAAGATTACGGAAAGTTTATGCACATTATTTCCGTGTCACAAAACAAGGTTGATTTAAATCCTTAAGTTTGTCACAAAAAGTATCTGCTGTTTTTTTACTTTTAAACCCAGAGACCCTTAAGCGATAATATATCCCTTTGCTTCCTAAATCAACAGTCTTGATGTCGTGGTAGAGCTCTAATTTTATTAAATTTTTATACTTAATTTTGATATCATCCCAAAAAGATTTTGCAGCTTCATTGCTTCGAACAGATGCCATCTGCACTACAAACTCACTTTCAATATTTGGAGCAGTTTTAATATATCCTGGCCCAGATGTCTTTATATTGGGAGGAGAGCTCACAGGATTAAATTTTTTAGGTGTACTTATCTTATTTTGAATGATTGTTTCAGAGAAATCTATTGGACCTTCCGTAACCTCTCTGGGGGTTATAACTTCAGGAATTGCGTTATCCATTACCGAATAAATATTTTTGTCTTGGTTTGGTGTTTCTAAGCCACCCGATTCCTCTAGTATAACTTTAAATGGGGTTCCATCTCCGACTATAGTCGGAGGTTCTGATCTATCTCTTACACCCCCTTGGTAAACTTTCAGACAAAGTATAAAAACTGCGATTAATAAACCTAATGCTATCAACAACTTTAACAGTCCTATTGGTCCTGCACTCTCTCTAACATCGAAAGAAGACAAAGGGTTATGATTTTTTTTATTTGTAGAAAACATAAAGTTTCTATCCGTGGACGATTAGATCTGAAAACTCAAGATCTAGATTAATCATTGATTCGCAAATTCTAATATATTCAATTTAAACTATTATGCATTCCAAATTTAAATTAAATATAACCAGAAGTAGAATAAAGTTGTTTATGTTCATTTATAGCATAATTATCTGTCATTCCAGCGATATAATCGCATACAACCCTTGCTGTTACCTCTGAATTTGGATCAGAAGTTTTTTTCTGCAACTCAGTCGGTAACAAAGATGGGTCTGATAAAAAAAGATCAAATAAGTCTCTAACTATCCGACGCGCTTGACCCATAGTTCTATTAACTCGAAAATGCCGATACATATTTTCATATAAAAACTTTCGCAATGGTGCTTCTTTTTCACGAAAACTTTCTGAAAAATCACAGATAGAATATCCAAGATGTCTTATTTCGTCAGAACTATTTGGTTTCGACTCATTAAGCCTTAAACGAGTTTCGGTTAGTACATCTTTGACCATAAATCCGATCATATCTCTTACAACTTCATGAATAAGGCGGTTCTCAGAAATAAGGGGATATTTTTTTTTCACTTTAGTAAATGTTTCACCAACGATAGGAACCTCAGATATTTCTTTTATTGAAAACAATCCAGCTCTCAGACCATCGTCTATATCGTGATTATTATAAGCAATATCATCAGCAATAGCAGCCACTTGTGCTTCCGCGCTAGCAAAAGTATGCAAATCAAGTCGTTTCCACTCTTCAAGTGAAACTAAGGCCCACGGCAGTGGCTTAGTGTCAGATTTATCTTTTATTAAAGGTCCATTATGCTTGGCAATTCCCTCCAATGTCTCCCAAGTTAAATTTAATCCATCAAATTCAGCATATCTGCCTTCAATGTGTTCAACTATACGCAATGTATTAGCATTATGGTCAAAACCACCATAATTCAACATTCCTGAAGATAGTGCATCCTCACCCGAATGACCAAAAGGAGGATGACCTAAATCATGAGCAAGAGCTAAGCACTCAGATAAATCTTCATCAAGGCCTAAAACTCGCGAAATAGACCTTGCTATTTGAGACACTTCTAAACTGTGAGTTAACCGGGTGCGATAGTAATCACCTTCATGAGCAACGAATACTTGGGTTTTGCCTTTTAATCTACGAAAAGCAGAACTATGAATTATTCTATCCTTATCACGCTGGAAAGGGCTTCTTTCTGATGTGACTTTTTGAGGAATACGCCTTCCTCTGCAGTTTTCAGGGTCGACAGCATATACAGCGCGCTGACGATAAGCTGAAAATTTACTCATATCTAGGCCTTTAAATTTACGATTCATTTCTTTATATAGTCAATATGACAAATAACACCACATTAGTTTCATTAACAGAAAATGCTGCAAAACAAATTTCTATAATTATGAAGAAACAAGGTTTTGATAAATTTTTAAGAATATCTGTACAAGGCGGTGGTTGCTCTGGCTTTCAATACAAATATGATTTTTCAGATATAGCTGATAAAGATGATTTAATTGTCGAAAAAAATGGAGCGAAAGTTTTGATTGATATCATTAGCTTAGAATTTCTAACAGGTGCTACTATAGATTTCACAAATGAACTAATTGGATCTTCATTTAAAATTAATAATCCGAACGCAACAGCCGGATGTGGTTGTGGTACAAGCTTTAGTGTATAATTTGATTTCGCTATCTTTGAAATACTAAAGAAATAACAACTGGTACTACAGGCACTATACTATCTAAACCTGCTAATTGCTGCAATTTTTTAAATTCAGAATAAAGACCATAATCCTCGCCATCAATAATTATAGGTTCAATGCTTTTAACTAACACTTTATTTTTACCAAGCCTAAAAATTTCTAATTTAGATTCATAATCAATATTAAGCCCCTGAAAAAAAAGATTGAAGTTAACATCTTTTGAAAGACTTGATCCAACAGGCAGTGTCTCATATTCAGACAAATTAATTAATGCAGTAACTTTAGCAAATGGATATGTTTCAGTTTTAAAAAAGATTTTTCTCAAACGCTCATCACGAATATCATTATTAGTATTTACTGAACTAAGATCTATCAAAAATTCAGCATTACCATTTATAGTAACCTCTCCCTTAAGAATTTCAAAAGTATTGTTTTCCATTAAATTATTATTTTTAACAGATACATAAGTAATTTTTGATTCATCGCTCAATAAATTCCAAGAAAATTGTGACTTTGACTGACACGCGGCTTGTGAGACGCTGATGCAAAACATAACTATAAAAAAGGATTTCAACAAACTTGATAACATACTAATTTAAACCAACCTACTCTGCATCAATGCAGCTTTTATAAAGCCAGAAAACAATGGATGGGGGTCAAAAGGCCGAGATTTTAATTCTGGATGATATTGAACACCTACAAACCATGGGTGATTAGGTATTTCGACTATTTCTGGTAAGAGCCCATCAGGTGAAATACCAGAAAATAACAAACCTACAGCCTCCAGTTTTTCCTTATAATCGACATTTACTTCATACCTATGACGATGACGCTCTGAGATTGTTAATTTCCCATATTCTTTCGCCACAACTGAACCTTTACTTAATATTGCTGGATACTGGCCTAGTCTCATAGTACCACCCATATCGGTTTCTGAATTACGATGTATCTTTTTTCCTTCTTTAGACCACTCAGTCATCAAACCTACTATATTTTCTCCTTCCATATCAAATTCTGATGAACTAGCTTGCTCAATACCAGCCAAATTACGTGCAGCTTCAATAACTGCCATTTGCATTCCAAAACAAATCCCAAAATAAGGTATTCGCATTGTGCGTGCTAAATTTGCAGCTTTTATCTTACCTTCAGAGCCTCTTTCTCCAAATCCACCTGGTACAAGAATACCATGAATAGATTTAAGCATTTCAATATCGTTATTATTTTCAAACTCTTCAGCCTCAAGCCATTTTACTTTAACTTTTACTTTATTGGCTATACCTCCGTGAACCAGTGCCTCAGTAATAGACTTATAAGCATCCGGTAATACAGTATATTTACCCACAACAGCTATTATTACTTCTCCATCAGGGTTCTCAAGAGTATTTGATATTTTTTGCCATTTAGAGAGATCTGCAAGTGGTGCATTTTTGATATTAAAATGCGAAAGCACTTCTTTATCAAGTCCTTCATAATGATATGATAAAGGAACGGTATAGATTGAACTAGCGTCTAAACCCTGAATTACTGAACTCTCTCTGACATTACAAAATCGGCTTATTTTTTTACGATCACTATCGCTAATTTCTCTCTCAGCCCTGCAAAGCAATATGTCTGGCTGAATTCCTATTGAACGTAGTTCTTTTACACTATGTTGAGTGGGTTTTGTTTTCATTTCACCAGCCGCTGCGATAAATGGCATCAAAGTTACATGCATATGGCAGCTTTGGTTAATAGGTAGCTCCTGTCTTAGTTGGCGTAAAGCTTCAAAAAATGGTAAACCCTCAATATCACCTACAGTACCGCCAACCTCGCATAGCACAAAGTCAACATTTCCAGCGTCAGACGTAATGAATTCTTTTATCTCATCAGTAACATGTGGTATCACCTGTACCGTGGCCCCCAAATACTCCCCTTTTCTTTCCTTGCTAATTATATTTGAGTAGATACGACCGGTAGTTATATTGTCGGATTGGGCTGCTGAAACACCAGTAAACCTCTCATAGTGGCCTAAATCAAGATCGGATTCTGCGCCATCATCAGTTACATAAACCTCACCATGCTGGTAAGGACTCATAGTCCCTGGATCCACATTTAAATAGGGATCAAGCTTTCTTAATCTGACTTTATAACCTCTTGATTGTAAAAGAGCACCCAATGCTGCAGAAGCTAAGCCCTTTCCTAATGATGAGACCACACCACCTGTTATAAAAATATATCTTGGAGTATAACTAACCATGAAGCCCGTCCAATCAAAACTTAAGGGTTTATTCAAACGTTCGTTCGTTTAATTAAGCCGCTTTAGTAACCAATGATGATATATCTTCTGCAGTAGTTTAGGGTACAGAAATTTCTTCATCCAACGGGGTTGTTGTATCAACTGAATCTATAGTATCAGTCAAGGGGGCAACCGCATTAGTGTCGTCAATAAGTGAAGTATTTTGATTTTCCATGTTGAAAACTATTGAAAGTGCTAAACAATTGATAATAAATGCAGTACCCAAAATCCATGTTAAGCGTGAAATTGAATTCGTTGCCGATCTTCCAGACATCAAGCCGCCTCCGCCCCCGCCTCCTATACCCAACGCTCCGCCCTCAGACCGTTGGATTAATATGAGTCCAGTTAATATCAGGCTGATAATTAGTTGTATTATTAGCAACACAGTTGACATATTAATCTCTTATTTTTTTTTCTATTTAAATTATACACAAGTATACTCGAAAAGTCTTTTAGAGCACAAAGAATTTTTATCAAGAAGTGAATGAAAGATGCTGACCACCATCTATTGGAATCATGTGACCAGTAACGGATGCATCAGAAAGAAGATATAAAATACCCTTCAACAATTCATCTGGTGGAGATCCATTCTTCAATAGAGTTGAATTAATCTCACTATTAAAATCCTCATCAGTTTGAATATAATTCTTAATTGTTGGTCCTGGTCCAATAGCATTTACACGAATGTTAGGGGCTAAAGTCTGAGCCATAGTTTTTGTGGCCCAGAATAAAGCAGATTTTGAAATAGAATATGTAAAAAAGCTTGGGTCTGAATTTAGAACGCGTTGATCAATGATATTTATTATTTGACCCTTAGTATTACTCGGTAATTGCTCAGCGAACTTCTGACTAAGTATTATAGGGGCACGTAAATTTATATCCATATGATAATCAAAGGAGCTATTTGTAAAGCTCTCTAAACTATCCTCTTCAAAGGTTGAAGCATTGTTTATAAGTGCAGTTAACCTCAAACCCAGATTTTCCGAAGCTTTTTTAATCAACACATCTAAATCACCAGAAATAGATAGATCTGCTTTTACCAGTGCAACTTCTCCACCCGATGCTCTGATTTCCTCTGAAAGAAGCTCAGCACTATCTCTGCTTTTATTATAATGAATTGCAACAGCCCAGCCATTCTTAGATAAATTCTTAGCTAAAAAAGCACCTATTCTTGTTCCAGACCCTGTTATTAAGATAGCTTTGGTCATTACTTTTTAACTCTAGCTTTTTCACCACAAGACTCTCGCCTAACTTCAACACAAATTAATCCATCAAGTAAAATATCTAGTTTCAGGAATATCCATTTAGCTAATTGTTCGAGAGCAGGTTTTTCAAGACCGTCAATTTCGTTTAATAGTGAATGGTCTAAAACGTCGATCACACTTGAAATTATTTTTTCAATTTTCCAAAAATCTTTAACCCAGCCCTTGCTCTCTTGTGCTCCCCCAGAAAGAGTTACCGTACCAGAAAAGCTATGCCCATGAATTTTCTTGAAGAGGTCATTAGCATCTGAATGTCCGAAATAATGGGCAGCTTCAAATTGAAAATCTTTTTCTATTTCGAATATAAGTTCAGACATTATATTATATTACATCACACTATTAATAATCGCTAGTAAATATGCAGCATAGCTAAATAAAAAGAATACCCCAGTTTTCCTTCCAATAGGCTTTCTTCTCAAAACTAAAAATACCAGCGCTATAGCGGTTAATAACATTATCCAAATATCGAAACTAATTATTGAGGTGCTTACATCAATAGGACCAGTCAAACCTGATATACCAAGTACTGCTAGTAAGTTAAAAATGTTTGAACCAATAACTCCCCCAAGTGCAACTTGTGGTTGCCCACGATAAGAAGCAATTATAACAGTTGTAATTTCAGGAAGAGAAGTTCCAACTGCAACAATAGTTAAACCTATTACTGTTTCGGATATATTCAAGTTTGTGGCTATTAGCACAGCATTTCTGACGATAATATGACCGCCGAGTAATAGCCCACCTATACCGATTAACAAAGTAATGATCAATCTAGCCTTTGAACTTGCAACATGACTCTCTTCAGCTTCGTTTATTAACTCATATAGAATTGGGTCTTCCGAGCCTGCAGATGATAATTTATACATCCACAAAAGGTATATTATTATACACATACAAAATATGAAGCTTTGCCAAAATAATAAGGGGTTATTAATAAATACCATAACTATCAATAAAATAGATGCAAATAATGCAATTGAAGCATTACGAGCCACTCCAATTGTATTTGTCGGTATGGCCATGATGGTAGCTGGAATGCCCAAAGCAAGGAGTACATTGGCAATATTTGAACCGATAACATTTGCAGAAGCTAGCTCACCCACACCTGTTGTCACAGACCTTACCCCAACAATCAGTTCTGGAGATGAGGTCCCAAAAGCAACTATAGTTAGACCAATTATTAATCCAGAGACACCAAGGCTTCTTGCCAAAGATGCTGCACTTTCCACCATTTTATTTCCGGAATATACAAGTACAAATATTCCAAGAAATAGCATTAAAAATGAAATTAGCATGTCCTAATTCTAATCAAATCGTTTAAATTCCAATATATTTAAACCACCAAATATCAATGCAATCAACCCGAAGCAAAATAAAGCAGGATCAATAGAAATTCCGAATATAGATATACCAGACTGTATAATACCTAACATAAATAATCCTCTGTTTAATGATACAAATCGAAGTCTATATAATGTATATAAACTAAAAGGCTATTAATAAAAATTATATTAATAAGTTTTTTAACTCGCTAGTAAGCACTTACCATATTTTGACTTATTTATATCATTTGCAAATTTACTATTCTGCCATATAGCACGACCCGATACTATTGTTGCAGTAACGACGCCATCTGAACGATTAACGAGTTGTTCATGCTCGAAATCTTCTCGATATATTCTCTGAACACTGTTTTCACCATCATAAACTTCAAGTTCTTCTGGATTTACTATAGTAATGTCAGCCCTCTCCCCAACCTTAATCTGCCCACCTGCAATACCAAAAATATTTGCCGCATCACGTGTTAAACGCTTTACCATATAGCTAACATCTAAAATTCCGCCCTCTTGAGCGATATTTAATGACCGTAAATTACAGTCATAAAATGCCATATTAGTTAAGTGAGCCCCTGAGTCATTAAAACCTGGAAGCAATAAAGGGTCCATCAGTAGTTTTCGCGTTTGATATGGATCTCTGTTAGCACTAGTAGTATTCCAGACTAAATCAGTATCAAAGACCTTGAGCATAGCTAAAATAAAATCAGGCTCATCTTTGATAGACTCGAAGCCAACGGGGACGTTACCAACCTTTATGTCATCATAAACTTCTTGAAAGCTTAATCCAATCCAGCGACTTATGGGACACCTATCTATGAACATGTCGCCAAGGTTGCGGTTAAAAGCATAATCCTCTCTATTAATTAGTCGTTTCAACCTCGCTAAATTTAAACCAACTTTTCCTTTCATCCACATTTTTTTAAATCGTTTTCGAAAATCTTCATTTTCCAAAATTAAAACTCTCGCCTGCCTATCATCCAAGTCTGTTTCAATTAATTCCCTCATTTCGTCTATTTCTTCTGACAAAGGATTAAACAAACCATCAGACCAAATCTTAAAAGGGGCTCCTAAAGCTTGCATATAAAACTTACCTCCAATTAACTTAGAGTTTAGAATACGAGCTAAAGTTCTTGCTAGTTTAATAATAGAACCATTACTTTTTATATCCAAAGCCGCTACCACCGTTGTTTTTAATGGTTTTTTATATAAACGTCCACTTGTTAACAAGAATGTTCTTACCACTTTAAAAGGATTGTCCTTAGGGGGAGTAGCCTGCCATACTCGATCATAATCTCGGACTATAGAGGTTAAAGATTTTAACTCAGAAAATGGTGCAAACTGAGTTGGAATTTGTTTATTCCTATTCGGGTCATTAGCTAAAAAATGGAAAGGTAATGAATCAGTTGAAAAACCAACATAACCCTCATCTAGCCCTTGCTTAAGAAGCGACTTCATTTTGCCTAGCTCTTTTGAGGTTGGATTGCGACTTACGCTATCCTTAAGCCCCATAACCTCAATTCTAAGCATAGAATGGGGAATCATCGGAACAACATTAGGTCCTAATTTTAATTTATTTAAATGCTCAATATACTCAGATGATGAACTCCAATAAACTTTATCTGCAACTTTTTTGAGAACATGTTTTGGTATATTTTCTACTCTGGCAAAACATGATACAATAGGGTCGTCATTATCTTTTCTTTGTGAGCCAAATGCTAACCCAAGCGAACAATTAGACATAACAACTGTTGTTGTACCATGCCTGATCGATTCTTTTAAACCGGGTGAAACTTCAATTTCTAAATCATAGTGGGTATGAATATCAAGCAAGCCAGGCATTACCCATTCGTTACTTGCGTCAATGGTATCAACATTCTTTGTTACTTTTAAATTTTTACCTATAGCGACCACCAAACCTTTGGATATCGCTATGTCATTAATAACAGGATATTCTCCACTACCATCAAACATAAGTCCATTTTTTATGTACAAATCACAATCAATAAGCATAGTGCCTCCTGTCTATATATAATGGTCTTATAGAAATGAACGTCAAGGTGATGCAGAAAAATTTATTCGAGGTTTGAGTATGATTTCAATAGAAAACTGGAAAGAATCAGGAAATCTGATCTCGATCAATGATTACAACATCTTTGTTTACGATACAGAAGTCGAAGACAAAGAGACAATTATTTTAATACATGGATTTCCAACGTCCAGTTGGGACTGGAAGGATATATGGGCTTTACTTGAAAAGGACTACAGGTTGATAGCAGTTGACATGCTTGGATTCGGGTTTTCAGATAAACCTAATCCTCACAAATACTCGATTGCAGAGCAAGCGGACATAATTGAAGAAGTAATAAGTAATAAAAAACTCATTAATTATCATATATTAGCTCACGATTATGGAGATACTGTAACACAAGAAATACTTTCACGTAAAAATAGAACAACTAGAGCCAAGTGTAAATCGGTTTGCTTCTTGAACGGAGGATTATTTCCTGAAACCCATAAAGCATTATTAATTCAGAAGATTCTATTAAGTAAAATAGGGTGGCTTGTAAATAAACTAGCCACACAGAGACAATTTAACAATTCTATGATCAGAGTATTTGGACCAAAAAGCAAACCCTCAAAATCAGAATTAGATAGCTTTTGGTCTCTGATAAACTACAATAAAGGGAGGCATATTTTTCATAACTTAATTAGCTACATGTCAGATAGAAAAGAAAATAGAGAGAGATGGATAAATGCACTTAAAAAATCAAAAATTCCAATTGCTTTAATTAACGGCTCTGTAGACCCCGTTTCAGGTTCTCATATGATAGAAAGATATAAACAACTAATTGGAGATGTAACTTGGCTAAAAGAGCTAAAAAATATAGGCCATTACCCCCAGCTTGAAGCGCCCAAAGAAGTCAGCGAGTATTACAAGTTTTTTCTAAATAGTATTAGCTAATAATTATTATTTCTTTGATAAAGCCTTTAACTTTTTCAGTTCTTTCGTTAATTTTTTGATCTCTTCATTAGACTGGAAAAGTTGTGTTTTAAGTATCTCAAACTCTTCCCTTCCAACTAAGTCTAATTCAGCTATTAAGCTTTCAGTTTTCGACCTTCCTAAGGCCTTAACTTCATCCTCCAAGCCCTTAACTGCTCCAAAAGCATTAGTGACGAGATTTGAAAAATCATTAATTGGGTTAGATTTATTTTGCATTATATGCTCTTTATTAGATATTTAAATGTACTAAGGTAGCTTATACATATACGTGATGATTTTCTAGTTTTTTTTCTTTAGATAAAGTAATTATATAATGTTTGATTTTTTTATAAATATAATTAGCGCAACAAACTTTCCAAAATGGCTCAGTAGTGAAATACTCAATATTGGCCCATTATCGATTAAATGGTACGGAGTATCATATATAATCGCGATATATAGTGGTTACTACTATTCTATTTCTGTTATTCAAAATCCCAACTTCTGGTTTAATAATAAAACCAGTATCGATAAAAATAAAATTCCTAATAAAGTAATCTTACAAGACCTTATGTTTTATTCGCTTTTAGGAATAATCATTGGAGGAAGAGTTGGATATATTGCACTTTATAATACATCAACTATTTGGACATCACCATTAGATATATTTAAAGTCTGGCAAGGAGGCATGAGTTTTCATGGGGGATTTCTTGGGGTTTGCCTTGCAGTATACTATTCAAAGTTAAAAAACAAATGCAACCTATGGCGTCTTAGCGATCTCATAGCAATTGGCGCGCCATTAGGATTATTTGCAGTTAGGGTTTTAGGTAATTTTCTTAATCAAGAGCTCTATGGACGAGTAACTGATGTGCCTTGGGCTATGATATTTTCTACTGACCCAAATTTACTTCCAAGGCATCCAAGCCAATTATATGAAGCTTTTTTAGAAGGTCTAGTTATTTTCATATTCTTGAGGTATATAATGTTCAAGTTTAAAGCCTTGATGATACCTGGTTTATGCACTGGGTTCTTTATTTTTTTATATGGCTGCTTTAGGTTAGCTGTGGAGTTTTTCAGAGAACCAGACAATATAAATCAATTTGGCGTCCTTACCAGAGGTATGGCCTACTCAATACCAATGATTATAATTGGCGCATTAATTATCTATAGAGCAACCTCCAGACAATCAAAAAATGATTAATAATTTTACAGAGAAAATCAATAAAAAGATACTAGAAACCGGACCAATAACGATAGCCGAATTCATGACGATATGTTTATTAGACCCCACTGATGGTTACTATCCAACTCGTGATCCATTTGGTAAAGACGGGGACTTCATAACGTCACCAGAAATAAGCCAAATGTTCGGAGAATTAATAGGCCTATGGTGTATGCAAACATGGCATGACATGGGACAGCCCAAAAAAATTAATTTAATTGAGTACGGCCCTGGTC
>JABGVR010000074.1 GCA_018645985.1 Hellea sp.
ATCTAGTACTAGAATACAGTGGTGTGGGGCCGATGGATCTTGTTTTTTGATTACTCTAACTATTTTTTCAAGCTCATCCATTAATTCAGTGCGGTTCTGCAATCTTCCAGCTGTATCGATCATCAGTATATCTACGCCTTCTGACCTTGCTTGATCGATTGCGTCATAAATTAACCCAGCTGCATCAGAACCCTGTTTTCCGGAGACAATCTTTGCACCTGCTAAATTACTCCAAACTGTTAGTTGTTCTACTGCAGCTGCTCGGAATGTATCACCCGCAGCAATCATTACCTTCTTACCTTGCGAACTATATTTTTTCGCTAATTTGCCTAGTGTTGTCGTTTTTCCCGATCCGTTCACACCAACAAAAAGTAAAATTTGTGGTTTTTCACTTGTGAGTGTTAATGGCGATTCTAGAGGAGTTAATATTTCAGATATGACTTCCCCAAGTGTAATTTTTATTTCTAACTCATTAACTTCTTTATCAAATTTCTCTTTTGACAAGCTTGAAATAACTTTCTCTGAAGCTTCTAAACCAAGATCTGCCTGAATAAGTATATCCTCCAGATCATTTAGTGCCGCGCTATCTAACTTTCTTTTATTAAAGAGGGATGACATTTGCTCTGACATGAGCGATGTGGATTTTGATAAACCCGCTGTTATACGTTTGAAAAACCCATTCTCATTTAAAACATCTTTTTCATTATTTATGTTTGAAACTTTACTTTTATTAGAATCTTCGTTTTTGGGCGGGGTTTTTTTGTGCGTTTCAGAATTATTAGTTAATTTGACGGGTTGTTTATTTTTCTGATTTGATTTTTGTTTCTTAATTTTTTTATTGGAGGCTTCTGTTTTTAAACTATTTTCTGATTTTTCCGCATTAACTGTTGGCGGTTTTTCAGACGATAAGTTTTTTGTATCTTCTTGATGAGATGCTTTTAATGCAGCAGCATTTATAAGGGCCATTTTTTCAGCCATTTTGGAGTCAATTATTTTTTCTTCTTCAGCTTTTTTGGAAGCTTCAAGAGCGAGTTTTTCTTCTTTAGACTTAAAGCCAAGTCTTGAGAGCCAACTACGTTTTTTCTTGTCTGACACTAGATTAATTTACCTATCAATTTATTAGAGTCTATTCCTGTAATATGAATTTTTGCAATGTTACCTGCTTTAGGTGGATTGTCTACTTTTACTAGTGTGAAGTCTGGAAGTCTTCCATAGCCTGTTTCCTCAAAGAGAGCGAAGTCTTTTGTTCCAACTCGTGATTTAAGGTGTATTAATTTTACATGCTCACCTTCTTCGCGAAGAACTCTGGCCCTTAATTTTATTACAGAGCTTTCAAGTTGAGGCATTTTTTCTGCAGGTGTACCTTCATGCGCTGAATAGGGGAAAACATGCAGCCAAGGAATTCCTATTTCTTTGATAATACTTTTTGAATTTTCAAACATTTCAGCATTTTCAGTTGGAAACCCTGCAATTATGTCGGCACCAAAAGTAAACTCTGGACGTAAAGATTTCAGTTTTTTGCATAATGAAATTACCTCCTCCCTATTATGCCGTCTCTTCATTCTTTTTAGTATCATGTTATCCCCTGACTGCAGAGAAAGATGCAAATAAGGTGTCATTCTTTTTTCTGACGATAAAGCAGTGAATAGTTCTGAGTCAATTTCAGCCGGGTCGATCGATGAAAGCCGCAACCTCTGTAGGTTGGGTACAAGTTTTAATATACGCTTTACCAGATCACCTAAAGGAGGTTTCGCTGGCAGATCTTGTCCCCATGATGATAAATCTACCCCTGTTAATACTACTTCTTTATAGCCTTGTAGGACGAGTGACTGTACGTGCGATACAACAGATCCTGCTGGGGTCGATCTTGCATTTCCTCTCCCATAAGGTATTATGCAAAAGGTACATCTGTGATCACACCCATTCTGAACTTGTAGAAAAGCCCGAGTTCTGTTTTGAGTTTTTGTTAAGTTCCGGTTGCCCCCCGGTATTAATTGTGGGGCAAGCTCTTTTACTGACATGATGTCATTTACTTTTATGGGCTCACCAAGTAACAGCTTATCTGGCTCAAAATTTGTTGCGACCATTTTTTCATTATTCCCGATAACTATATCTACCTCGGGCATTTTAGAAAATGCCCCTGGATCTATTTGAGCAGCACAGCCTGTAACAATGATATTGCATTCAGGGTTTTCTTTTTTAGCTCTTCTTATGGCATGATGCGAATTTCGAACCGCTTCCCTTGTTACTGCACATGTATTGATAATGACTGAATTCTCTAGTCCAGAATCTTTAGCATGACCCAGCATTACTTCGCTTTCATAAGCATTAAGCCTGCATCCAAGTGTTATAACTTTAGTCTTTTTTGACATTTCCGCTATTTGGTCTTTAATACGAGATGGGTCAAGCCCAGTAAAAGGTATTTAAAAATAATTTTTCAGTACCTTTTTATGTTCTAGCTCTACGGGGCCTGTCATTAAAACATGTTGAGAATTTTTTTCCCAATCTATAAATAACTCTCCTCCGTCTACTTGGACTCTTACTTTATTTTTAACCCTTTTTTGTCGAACTGCAGCCACCACAGCTGCACATGCGCCTGTCCCACAAGCCAGTGTCATTCCAACACCACGCTCCCAAACTTTGAGCTGTATTTGATTTTCATTGATTACTTTTACAAACCCAATATTAGCTTGTTCTGGAAAAATCGAATGAATTTCTATTCTGGCACCTATTTTTTTGTAATCAATATCGCTGAAATCCTTGATGAAAAATATACAATGAGGGTTGCCCATGTTAACCGCTGAAGGGCTACCAATGATTTTGTAATTATCTAAATCAAATTTAATTTTAAGTGATTCCGTATTCATTTCTTTTGCTAAGGGAATTTTCTTCCACTCTAGTTCTGGTTTTCCCATATCTACTGTAACCTTATTGTTACTATCTAATTTGCAGCATAATAATCCTGCTTTGGTTTCAAGTACCATAGATGAACAACCGGCCTCTTGCATGTAAATCCAAGCCACGCAGCGTGTGGCATTCCCACACGCATTTACTTCAAACCCCTTTTGATTCCAGATTTCCATAAATACTTTAGATTTTTTTGATTTCGGGTCACGAATAATTATAAGTTGGTCTGCTCCTTTCCCCCCCATTTCAGCTGAGTTTTGAGCGCAAAAATTAATTACTATTTCTTTTGAAACTTGAAAATCCAAAGTGCCTCTTGCATCAAAGATAGCAAACCTGTTTCCTGCCCCATTCATGATATAAAAATCCATTGCAGATCTATACATGTTCTTACTTAAGGCTGTAAACAATCTTTATTTTTTTAAAGTCCTATTAATAGAGAAACATTACTTTAATTTTTTATTGGCCTAATGTGCTGTAATATGAAAGACAGTGTTCGGATCTTAAATTAGGGTAATAATATGAGTAAAATTCACAATATTCCGCTTCTTTTATTAGTTTTTCTATCAGCTACTGCTGCAATGTTGTGTTGGGTCTTCGGTCTTTCTGCGCTTGCATCACCCATAATGATGGGCGATGTTTTTGTTTCAAAGTCCATTGCAGGTCTTGCGAAGGATGCTTTATTTGTTCCTTTGAAGCCATTAATGTATGCCCTCATTATTCTATCAATTGGTTCTTCCCTTGCAATATCTACCGGAGGTTTAGGCGCAAAATTTATTCGAGTATTTAGTTTTTTTATCTGCTTTTCATTAATTGGCATGGCTGTTGGAATTGGCGCTTTTATTTTATTTTCTGGGCTTGATATTGGGTTGGCATTACCAAATGAAGGTAGTGGTTCCGGTTTAATTAAAGAGATGCCCTTTTTATTAAAAATTTACGGCGTTCTTACATCTGCCTTAATGATCTCCATTTATGCAGGCTTAGTGCTGGGCGGTGCATTAAAGACTGCGGGACTCGGTCAGCAAGCGGATGAAATTTCTGACCTCTTCATAAGGGGTTTTAGAAAATTCCTTCAATACACAATACCTCTGGCAGTTTTCGGATCTATTACTTTAGCATTAAATAAACCAGGCGGTTTTGAAAATTTAGTAAAGCTCTTAAATCTTACTATTCCATATATTTTCTCCATGGCGATTGTATGGATTATTATGGTTATAACTACAGCGATAATTCAAGGCCGCGGAATAAACTTTGTAATGCGTGCAGTTCTGCCGCAAGCATTAGTGGCAGTATCCACATCTAGCTCTATGGCAACACTGCCAGCTACACGTGAAGCCTGCGATCAATTAGGCGTTGATGCTGATGAAGCAACACCTTTTTATACAATAGGGGCAACGATCAATATGGTCGGTACGTTGATTGGCCTCCTATTGCTTTCATTATACACCATGAAAGCATTTGGAATTGAAGTTGGTTTGAGTGATATGACAATCGTTGGATTTCAATCAATGATCTTTGCCACAGCAGCAGCTGGTACGCCATCTGCATCTGTAGTTTTACTGCAGGATATTTTAGTTTCACAGGGTGTATCTGCTGAGTATGCCACCTATGTGACCGGGATTATTATCACTATCGATACATTAATTTTAGACCGATTGCGGACAATGCTCAACACTCAATCAGACTCAATGTCTACGGCTAATGGGTTAAAAATTTATCACAAAAAGCCAAAAATATTGATCAAATAGACAGCAAGAACAAATGCTAATGCAAAGCTAATCAAGGTTATTTCATTCTGCTTTTGCTGAAAACCCAATTTCTTCTTTTGAGCGCTCAGCACTTTGGAGGTCAGTCAAGATAGATAAATTTATTGGTTTTTCTGGCTGCATAACAATAGATATTGTTCCCCCGTCATTGATAAGCTTTATTAGCTCACTAGATAGTTCTCCAGTAAGTTCACTAGCAAGACCTTTAGTCATTATAGGGGCTAAAGTGAGCACTGTTGCTAATTCTTTTTTAACTTTATCTGGTGTTGTTTTACGGACTTCTGTTGCATAAAAGTTTATCACGCGTTTTAGAATTGAATTATCGTCAAACCTGAGCTGAAACTCATCTAAGTTTACATTTTTGATGTCTGTTAAATTATTAAGATTTGATACACTATAATTATAAGAGAGATCAAAACCGTCCTTTAAGCTAACAGATCCGTTACTTATTTTTAAAGTGTTGGTATTAGTGTTTAGCTCAGACTCCTGATTATACTGGAAAGTGATTTTACTGTACCCAATTTTTTTAATTGCCTCGAAGGCACTCGCAGCTTCTTTCGAGGGAGGCGAATTTTTTAACTCTATTGTTATGGGACTGCTCGAATAACGATTTTTTATTATACCGCTTTTCCCTTTTTGCCTGCTAGTAAAGCCTGCAGTCTTAAGCGTAGCATACTCACTTTTAAGTTGCAGATCATTAACATCTATAGAATCATAAAGCTTGAATGTGGAATCGACAAAATTGCTATATATATTTTCTAGATTGAGAGTAGATGAAAAATTTTGAAGTATCTTTTCTGATATTCCCATTACTGTAGATGAACTCAGCGAAGCTTCTATGGCATTACCTAAATTATCTTTGCCATAAAACTCAATATTCATAACCTGAAAGTCTGAGATTTCTTGTTTTTGATCTCTTCCCCATATAATATTACCAATACTTAAAGCCCCTTGTTTAGTCGAAACAGAGAAGCCTTCAATTGCTAGTGCCTTGCCACCTTGCTTTAAAATATCATTAATATTGAAATTGCTTTCTTTTATTTTTTTATCTTGTAACGCGAGTAAAATTAACCCTGCTGTTTCCAGCTTTGGTGAAATAATGGTTATTTTTTTAAATGATAAGGTTTCATTCGAGCTATTTTTAATTTTAATGCCTAACAGATCTATGCGGTCAAAATATAATTCTCCTTCTTGTATGTGAGCCCCTAGTAGTTTAATTTGATTTACATTAAAAAATTCGTTTAAATTCGGTTCGTTAAAAATAAAATTACCATCTGAATTTCTAGAGGCAGGTAAAGAATTAGTCATTAAGCTAGGGTTAATCTCTGATATTTTTTTTAATACATCATTAAATTCAGACTGCGATATTTTCCTTTTTTCAAGAATAAAATATTTTCCGAAATCCTTAGCGTTGTTTATATTATTATGAATTGGGGTTGATTTTTTAGCAGAAGGATTATTACTTTTATCTTTTGCGGTGCAACCGCTTAATATAAATAAAAATGAGGTAATACTGACAAGTAAAGCTTTATGCGCAATTTTCATAGTTGTCTTTCTTGTAAATTATTTCTGTAATATGCAAAAATAATTATATTTTGTATAGTAACAACAATATTAAAGATTCTTAATCAAGGAGGGATATCAAATTGACATCAATTAGTACTACCAATATTTATAATGATGCCAAATTAAATATTATTTATAACAATTCCCATCGCGCAAAGAAAGTGACTTTAAAGGTCAATCAAATAGACAGAAACATTAGAGTAATTGTTCCTGGTCATAAAGCGTTTCCTGCAGCTAAAAAATTTGTAGAAAAAAATAAAGTATGGATTGCCCATCAATTAGCTACGCTTCCTCCGGCCCAACCTTTTGAAGACGGCGGTTTTATATTGTTTCATGGCGAGCAGTACCTTTTAAAACATATTTCTTCGCCTAAAGAATTTATTGTAGATCATGAAGCACGCTTATTAAATGTGTATTCGCCGGACAATTCTAGTTTTTCGGGCAGGGTAAGGCGGATGTTAATAAGTGAAGCTAGAGCAGAACTAAAGCGTTTGACTGTTTATTATGCAAATAAAGTTTGTAAAGAAATACATAAAGTTAGTGTTCGTGACACAGCAACAAGATGGGGAAGCTGCATAACAAGAAATGGCTTAGGAAATATAAATTATAGCTGGCGATTAATATGTGCTCCGAGCTACGTTTTAAGTTATGTGGCTGCACATGAATGTGCACATTTAGTTGAAGCTAATCATAGTAAAGATTTTTGGGATGTCTGTTCTGAAATTTACGGGGATGTTAATAGGCCACGTCAATGGCTTAAACATAATGGCCCCTTATTATATGCTGTAGGAGCGAAAATTTAATTTAATAAACTTGAGTCTAGGTCATTATATAGGAAGAGAAGCTGCGGGCCCAGCTAAACCTGGCTCTTTTGCTCCTAACCCTCGACCATCTTTGTCTTTAACAGGGCAAAAACTGAGCACCATAGTGCCCTCGGCCCGTGACTCATACCCGGGCTGAATAAATTCAAGACCCCCTTCCGGTTTTTTTGCTAAAATTAAATCTAGGTCATCACCCCTGTCTTTATATAAGTCATCTAGAGTGTACTCTTCGGAGAGAGTTGTGAATCGGAACCTCCACCCCTCCCACCAGTCCTTTGTTAATGCATCAAAGCTTCTCTTACGAGACGTCAGAGTTCTTCCTCTTGATGTAAATGCTATGGTGTCTGCATCGTCCTCATCAGTATCGACGGAAGTAACTTGGAAAACTCTATGCCGCCCTAGCTCGGGTGCGAATTCAACACATACTAATGCGTTGTAAGCATCATTTGGAGTTGCGGATATTAAATAATTAAAAGCGGAGTGATCTAACCTAAAGTCTGCATTTTCGGATAAAACTTCACCATGAAATGTAGCGTGACCTTGGAGCCTTGCACCTCGTAGTCTTCGCCAGTTCGTATCTGCAACAATTACTTTTATATCCATTTCATTAAGGGCTTTTGCCAAGCCTAAAGACCAAGGGTTTGCTCCAACGATCATAACGCCGTCTCCACCCCCTGCAGCAAGACCCAAGTACTTTGAAATTGGTCCTATTGAGAAACCTGCAAATAGCACGGTGGCAAAAACTAAAGCAAAAGCAAGCGGAACAAATAACGCACCTTCTGGCCTTCCTAAGGCAATTAATTCTGCGGCAAACAATCCTGCTACAGCCACGGCGACTACACCTCTAGGGGCTATAATAGATATCAATAAACTCTCTTTCCAATGTAATCCGGATAATGATGTTGATAACATAACGGCTATAGGTCTGACGACTAACATCATAGCAAGAACAAAAGCTAACACGCGCCATTCAGTTAAAAAAGCCTTTAAGATATCAGGAGTTAGTGTGGCTGTAAGTATTACGAAAACTCCCGACACGAGAATAATGGCTATATTTTCTTTAAACCTCCTCATTTCAACCATTGCAGCAAATTTAGTATTTGCCATTGTCATTCCGAGTGCGGTAACCGCCAACAGACCTGTTTCATCTGCCATATTATTAGCAAGCACATAAATGGCCAATACCCAAGCTAAAACTACCGGTGCTTTTAAATATTCTGGAATGTGGCCTCTTCTAAATGCCCAGGCTAACCCATAGCCTGAAACAATTCCTAGAATAGTTCCTAGGATAGCAGCAAACGCAAGTTTTCCGAATGCCAAATAAATAGAAGCTTCAGATTGGGTGAACCGTATGAATTCATATCCGCCTACGGCAAATAGTGCACCTAGTGGATCATTAACTATACCTTCCCATTTGAGCACATTTGCAGGCCTAGATTTTAGATGAGCCTGCCTTAAAAGCGGCATTATCACAGTAGGGCCAGTTACTACGAATAACCCCCCAACCATTGCAGATATATCCCAAGGCAAACCTACTATATAATGTGCTGCACAAGTTCCTAAAAGCCAGGCAATCGGCCCTGCAACAATAACCATTCTTATTACAGCATGAGAGGCGTCGCCCAGGTCTTTAAAACGTAGGGTCATACCTCCTTCAAATAGTATAATAGCAACTGCTAATCCTATCATAGGCCTGTAAAGGTCTCCAAAATCTTTTATTGGATCTAGATGAAATATATTTAAGCCTGCTGTAATAGAATTGGGTAAATTAAAGCTAAGTAGCCAACCTAATAATGGACCAAATAAAAGCCCAGCTATAGCCATGAGTACAATTGCAGGTCTCTGCAGTCTCCATGCTAGCCATTGTGCACCAATTCCTAGCACCCCAATAAGTGCAATTTTAAAGGGTAGCACATTAACAATGTGATGGGCCATGTCTGCGGAAGTTGCCATAGTATTCAGATAAAACCTATTTAGTTAATTCAGTTTAAGATTATTATATTACCTATATAGTGTCTAATCCTATGATTTCATAATTTCTTTTAATTTTTTCTGCGATATTATTCCATCTGCTATTTTTAGAACGTTTTTGATGAAATAAATATGCACTCTTAGACTTAAACTTTTCGTAAATATGAAAGCGCCCCTCAATTTTTTGACACTGAATAACTCTAAATTCTAAACATCCCTTCTCTTCTTTAGTTAACCTAATATGTTCGGGTAGTATTGACAGTGTCTCTTTGGCATATTGTTTTGCAACATCGATATGACCTGACAAGTATATTGTATCAACTTCGCCATTTTCAACCTTTAGTGAGTGCATAAGACCTGAGCGGTAGTTTGGGTATCGAGGAGTCCAAGATAGCTCATTAGTAATTTTATCATTACTTACTCTTTTTGTTTCCTGATAAAAACTTTTTTTCTTAGCTGGTAACTCTAATCCTTCGTATTTAATCAGCGGGGGCGTCGCCAAGCCTAGTAGGTGAGCAGAAAAACTCATTATATCTTGTGGAGGAGCCGGGTTTCCATCTGAAATATTATAAATTTTGTAAGGATCGGGATTGGCAATAGAAGTTAAAATAGCATTGGCTACATCGCTAACATGAACTCTGTTAGTCACATGGCCTTCTTTTATTATATTCTGTGCTTTGTTTTGTTTAATTTTTTGGAAATTATTCCTATTAGGCCCGTATATCCCGGCTAAACGGAAAATGTGCATAGGCGCTCCTATTTCCAACCATTGTATTTCAGCATTAAGCCTTTCTTTCCCTCTAATTGTTGAGGGGTATAGGAGCTCATCTTCAAAGACCCATTGACCATTTTTATTCCCATAAACACTTGTTGAAGAAAGATATCCAACCCATTGAGTACTTTGAATCAGTTTTTTTTGATCAATAGGTAGTTTGTTTAAAAACGGATCAATGCCGTTTACTGGTGCTATCGAAGATAGAATTATGCAAGCGTCAGAAATTATACCACATAGCTTTGAATTTATTGTTCCATTAAATATTAGAGGAATTACCCCGCATTTCTTGAGAAGCTCATGTCGCTTTTTGGTTCTAGTTGTTACATAGACTTTGTAACCTTGATCTACTAAGGGTGCATATATTTCTTGAGCACAGTAACTTGCCCCTAAGAAAAGAGCAGTGCCTTTACTATATTTATTGTTTTGAACCATTGATGATATTAATCCTATTAGGTAAGGAACAGGTTATGAAATTTATACATCTAGTCCTATTGAGTTTCTATATCATTGCAATGATTTTTGCTGATAGCTCTTGGGCCAAGAACTTAACATCAGAATTTGATAAAAAACATAAATTATGTTTGGAGCAAATATCGAAAGAGGCCTCCATGGCCTTTGAAAGAGCTATGATTTGGCAAGATGAAGGAGGTGGCAGAAGGGCAAAACATTGTGTTGCAATGTCACTTTTTGCGCTTGGACATGAAGTTGAGGCAGCTGCTAGGCTAGACGCCCTGGCGATTGCCTCAGATGGCGGCACTAATGCTATGCGAGCCAATTTTTATTCGGAGGCGGCGAATTTTTGGCTGATTGGTGGCCATCCTGAAAATGCTTATTCTTCGGCCTCCAAAGGTTTGGAGCTTGTTAATGGCTCTGTGCCACTTTTTATTACTAGAGCGCGATCTTACTTTGCTCTGAAGCGTTATGGGGATGCTATAATGGATCTAGACTCAGCGTTAATTAATGAGCCTGAAAATGCTGATGCGTTGCGTTACCGTGCTAATGTGAATTTGAAGCAAGGAAATTTTAATGCCGCCAAGAAGGACATTAATAAATCACTGCAAATTAATCCAAATAGCATAGAGTCTGCATTAGTTAGAGGGCAAATAAATGAAAGTTTACGCTTGGTTGGGAGTTATAAAAAGGATTCATAAATGTTTATGCAAATCATTCGCAAAGCGATTGACAATCATTCTCATAAATATTAGACTCAACTTATGATACATTGTATATGCAATAATATAAACACAGCAAAGGTTGATTTAGCAACTTCTAATGGGGCATGTTGTGCCGCAGATGTTTTAAAATCTTGTAATATGAAGTTTAATTGTGGGCAGTGCCGAATTAGCATTGACAACCGTGTTGCAGAATTACGACTTACTAAGTTTAATCTAGAGGCTGCTGAGTAATTTCTTTGAATCTATAGTTTATTTCTGCGAGTGATTTTCAATTGCTCTAATTTATCTGCAAATGACTTTCAATCTCCACTAAATACCTGTAAAAACTCACTTTTTTCTGCAATTGATTTGCAATTGCTAACATTTAATTTGACCAATGGGATCTGAAGTCTCAATAAAGGGTTTAGAAAAATGGAGTTAATTATGCGTGGCGATAAAAAAACAATTGAACATTTAAATAAAGCACTGAAAGCGGAATTAACCGCGATCAATCAATATTTTTTACACTCAAGAATGTTAAAGGATTGGGGAGTTACAAAATTAGCTGAAAAAGAGTATAAAGAAAGCATAGAAGAAATGGAGCACGCAGATAAGATCATTGAGAGAATTCTTTTTCTGAATGGTTTGCCTAACCTACAGGATTTAGGAAAGTTATTTATAGGCGAAACAGTTCATGAGATTCTTGAATGTGACATGAAGCTCGAAGATATTGCTATTCCCATTTATCGAGATGCTGTTGAATATTGTGAAAGTATTAGGGACTATGGTACGCGAGATCTTCTTCAGTCAATCTTATTGAATGAAGAAGAGCATGTTGACTATCTTGAAACACAATACGATTTGATTAAGCAAATGGGAATTGAAAATTACATTCAGCTACAAAGTGGTTCTGTTACAGAAGGATAATTAGCTCTAATTTGAACTTAAACTAAAGATCTCCCGGTTTTTAAAACAGAATTGACTAGTAAGTCTAAGTCTGAAACTGTAGTTCGGTGATTTGTGATGTTAACTCTGATTGCTGTGCTCCCGTCTATTATGGTTGTAGACGGGGCTGCTATCCCGCTTTCTTGTATCTTAAGAACAATAAGTGAATTATTAGTATCTATATTTGATTGAAATTTATAACGGAAGCAACATATATTAAGTGGGACTGGAGCTAGGAGTTCTAATGCGTTCTCAGCTTCTATTCTACTTTTCAAGTATTGCGCTTGACTAATGTTATTTTCTACAACATTTGAGATCTGAGCAATTCCATGAGATTTTAAATGAACCCATACTTTGAGAGCTCTGAAGCTTCTCGATAGCTCAGGCCCATAGTCCATAGCCCAAAAATCTCCGCCAGCAAGGCCTTCTTCGTAATATTTCAAATATTCTGGTCTATTGGCGAAAGACTTTTTATGCAAAATATGATCTTTAATAAGAACGCAACCAGCTTCATAATTTACTTGCCACCATTTGTGAAAGTCAAATGCTATACTATCTGCTCTGCCCAAACCTTTTAGACGATGTTGCGCAGTTTTTGACAAGATGGCTGCAGAACCGAAGGCGCCATCTATATGATACCAAATATCATTTTTATGAGCTATATCTGCCAATTTATCTAGATTGTCGATTGACCCTGTATTCACAGTACCCGCATTACCAATAAGGGTAAAGGGGTGGAGGTTATTAGATATGTCTTTTTCAATAGTTTGTTCTAATTTTTTTATATCAATTTCAAAATTACTATCACAAGGAACTTTTCGCAATGCAGACACGGGTATTCCTAATAAATCAAATGCTTTTGCAATACAATTATGGGTTTGCTCACTAGTGTAGCCGACTAATGTAGAATTATCGTGTAATTCAAGAGCTCTGTCACGAGCTACTTTGAGCGCTATTATTGTTGCCATTGAGGTGCCTGATGTGACCAGTCCAGTTGTACTGTTAGGCATTCCCATAATATTTGCCGACCATTTGATTACTTGTTGCTCTATTATAGGGGCTATGTGGTTTCTTCCTCCCGAATTTACATTCATAGAGGCTGCAGCAATTTCTGCTAATATATTGGAAGGCGATCCTGCACCATTTACCCACCCAAAGAATCGGGGGTGAGTGTTTCCCGGCCCGTACTCTAAGATTTGATCTAGTTCTTCTTTTATTTGCTGCGGAGTGGACCCTTTATTTGGGACATCAGTTTTTCATTTAGCCTTTAAATTTTTGGGTACCGGAGTCCAAACTCTACCTTGTCTGGAATTCTCCATTTTATCAAGAGAGCTGTCAAGCATAGCGTGGGCAACTTGACGGAAAACGGTCCAATTCTTTGGATCTAATGTCATAAATTAAATTTCGCTTTTTTAAACTTTGTTAGTATTAAATTATAATATATGTTTGGAATAATTATGAGTTATTGCTTATTTTCTATGTTTTAGAATCGAATAGTTCAGCAAGTTTTTCTGTCATTGCACCGCCCAACTGTTCAACATCCATTATGGTAACAGCTCGTTTGTACCAACGGGCAACATCATGACCAATACCAATTGCCACAAGTTCAACTTCACTTCTATTTTCGATTTTATCTATAACTTGCCTTAAGTGAGATTCTAGAAAACCTGTTTTATTTTGACTCTGTGTTGCATCATCCACTGGGGCTCCGTCAGAGATAACCATTATAATTTTTCTCTGTTCAGGCCTATATAAACAACGTTGGTAAGCCCATTCTAGTGCTTCGCCATCAATATTCTCCTTTAATAGACCTTCGCGCATCATTAACCCAAGATTTCTTTTGGCTCTTCTCCAAGGAGTATCTGCTCCCTTGTATATTATGTGACGTAAATCGTTAAGGCGACCAGGGGAGGCCGGCTTTCCATTAGCCATCCAATCTTGGAAGCTATGGCCCCCTTTCCAAGCCCGTGTTGTAAAGCCTAATATTTCTGACTTTACCCCGCACCTTTCTAGCGTTCGGGTCATTATATCCGCACAAACAGCTGCAACCATTATTGGTCGGCCTCTCATTGACCCTGAATTATCAATTAATATAGTTACGATTGTATCTCGAAAACTAGTTTCCTTTTCTTCCTTGAAGGTAAGGGCTGACATAGGGTCTATGATCACGCGAGTAAGTCGTGCGGTATCAAGTTGTCCCTCCTCAAGGTCAAATGTCCATGAACGTTGCTGCTGGGCAAGGAGTTTTCGTTGCAAACGGTTAGCAAGTCTAGAAATAATAGATGAAAGACCTGCCATATGGCCATCAAGGTAACCTCTTAATCTATCTAATTCTTCAATTTCACACAGTTCTTCTGCTTTGATAGTTTCATCACTTTTACTTGAATAAACTTTATACGGATCTGGTAAATTTGTAGGACTTGGTCGAGGTGCATTTGGGTTTGAAGTTTGGTCTGCATCATCAGGGCTCCCTTCTATATCCTCTGCATCAATAATATCCTGAGGATTTATTTCATCATCATCAAGTGCGTCAGTGCTGGAAACATCAGACTGCCCTTGCTCTTGTGGGGTATCGGGTGTTTGATCAGGCTGTGTTTCTTCATTTTCAGAATTTTCTTCTTTTGACTCCTCATTTTCTTCTGGTTCTGCGAGGTTGTTATTGAGTTTTAAATTTTGAATGAGTTTTTGCAGAGATTTAGCAAAATCTTCTTGATCATAAATTTTACTTTTTAAGTTTAGTATACCGGAAGATACTTCTTCTTCTATTTCTTTTCTCCAGTTTGACATAATACCGTCGAAGCTAGACGGGGTTTTAATACCGGTAAATACCTCGCGAGTATATAAACCTAACGCTTCAGCAAAATTATTCTCATCTTTTAACATACCTATTTTGTTGAAACCTTTGCGTAGGCCTCTTGCAGACGAAGACGCAGTGAGGTTATTCCTAACGCCCTTTAAATACTTAGTACCTACAGCTTCAACTCTTGCAGTTTCTATTGCTTCATATATTGCTCTTTTTGGACCAATCCCAGGCTGATACTTTTTATGCAAAGCCTTGTCGTGATGCGCTATATGTAATGCTATTCCATCTGCTTCTCCCCTAATCTTGGAGATTTCGTGGGAATTTAATTTAGCAGGCAAGCTGGGTAACATTACTTGGTCTCGAACTAAACCGGCGACATCACCCCCAAAAGAAATGTCTATACTTGGATCACCAGCTAGTGCTTTTGTTGATGCTCCAATAGCATTCTTAAACCTATCAATTGGAGTGTTTATGCTCATTACCTATGTTAACTTGTTAGACTAGTTGTTGCTGATTCTACTAAATCATTTCCAAATGCTCTCTGATAAAACTCATTAATTATGGGTCTTTCTAGTTCATCGCATTTATTTAAAAATGTGAGTCTAAAAGCCTGTGAAATATCGTTGTCAAAAATGCGTGCATTTTCTGCCCAGTTCATAACTGTCCTCGGACTCATTACTGTAGATATGTCACCTGCTATAAAACTACTTCGAGTCATATCGGCTACTCTAACCATTGAAGCAATTATATCCTTACCCTCTGGTGTTTCATAAGTTGGTGATTTTGCTAAAACTATTGCCTCTTCTTCTTGATGAGAGAGATAGTTCAACTGACACACAATGTTCCATCTGTCCATCTGGCCTTGGTTTATTTGTTGTGTTCCATGATATAGACCTGACGTATCACCCAAGCCGACGGTATTAGTTGTAGCGAAAAGTCTAAAAGCACTGTGTGGCGTAATAACTTTGTTTTGATCTAATAGAGTTAGTCTACCTTGAGCCTCTAAGACGCGCTGTATCACAAACATCACATCTGGTCGTCCAGCATCATATTCATCAAAAACTAATGCAACAGGGTTTTGAAGCGCCCACGGCAAGAGACCCTCGCGAAATTCTGTAATTTGTTTTCCATCTTTTAATACGATGGCATCTTTGCCTATAAGGTCTATTCTACTGATATGTGAGTCTAGATTAATCCTTACCATTGGCCAATTAAGTCGTGCGGCCACCTGCTCAATATGTGTTGATTTACCTGTCCCGTGGTAACCCTGTAACATTACTCGCCTATCGTTAGCAAATCCTGCGCAAATTGCTTGAGTTGTACTGGAGTCAAATAAATATGCATCATCTATAGCAGGTACGTATTCAGATTTTTTACTAAATGAAGGGATTTTCATATCAAAATCAACACCAAATATTTCTTTTGCTGATACTAATGTGTCTGGTTTAAAAATTGGAAATTTATCGTTCATCTGTATATCCGTTTCGGGTTATTATAAAATGTTTAGCCAAGGCTCGTTGTTCGCAGAACCTTCATGGCACTAACTACACGCTGGTAACTTTCTTCAGTATTTCGTTTACCTTGATTTGTATCTGGGTGAAGCTGCTTAACTAATTGAGTATAGCGTTTTCTTACGTCTGCCTTAGTGGCGGTATCATCTAACCCGAGATCATTTAAAGCTTTAAGCTGCAGTTTGGATAAACTGCGCCTTCTAGGTGCTTCAGTTTGGTCTGCGATTTTGCCTTCACCGAATATTGAGTAACCTTCAGCGGTTGCTGCTGTTGAGCCAGCCTTGCGTTTTTTTTGAGCAGATGCTCGTTCTGCTGTATTTTTCCGCACGTCCCAAGTGGGCCGATGACCGTGGCGGGCTCCAACTTGCCATTCCGCAATGTCTTCATCGCTCATGTTGGAGAAGAAATTCCAATTTTTATTATATTCGCGTGCATGTTGGGTGCAAAAATTATAATATTCTCTCCCAACGCTATCTGGAGATTTGGGGGCTCTGCATCCCCCCATACTGACGCAACCAGCCCAATCACACACTTGTTGATTAGGGTCTAATTTCTTTTTACCTTTATTGACACGGATATCTATGCCTTTGGGTTTGTATTCAAAACTATTTGTCATATATACTATTACGTTAAGGGTTTTTATTTTGGTTGTTTTTTTAAGGACATAGTAAAATGGGCGTATTAGGTGAATCAATCAAGAGAAAATTACAAGAAAGTTTCAATCCGACGCACTTAGAGGTTATAGACGAATCTGCTAAACACTCTCATCATCAGGGTGCGATCAAGCATGGTTTGGATGGCGGAGGAAAAGAAAGCCATTTTCATGTAGTAATCAAAAGCAATAGCTTCGAGGGATTGAACAGATTACAAATTCATAGACTAGTCATGGAGTTGCTTAATGAGGAGATTTTGCAAATTCATGCTTTTAGTTTAGAGATAGAAAAGGTTTAGCTTTTAGATTGACCAAAGCCTTCAAATAGCGCTCTTTGTTTTAAATTTAAACCCTTTGGTTTAGTTGCTATTATTGTTTCACTTTGTCTTTTTAGTTCAAAGCTTGCAACTTCAAACGCCTCATACTTTTGACTTTTAACAGTTGAAACCCCCATCATTTTTACTTTGCCATTCTCGTGACTTAAAGAAAAATCGATATAGCCATTATGGAGTGCATTATAATATCGTGCATCAGGGTTTGCTTGAGTAAGAAGTAAAGAATAATCTGAAGTGTTTTCGCCTAAATAAGCTGTCATGGTTTTTGAAGATACAGAGGTGGTAACACACTCTATACCTATTTTTTCATTATTTTTACTGGTGAGGTCATTTATCCAAAACTCATGAGCATCTCCGGTTAGTACGATAATGTCTTTTATTCCTTCATTTATAAGTTCTTTATAAAACTGCTCTCGAGCGTGTGGATACCCATCCCAGCTGTCCGGATAAACAGGAAGTTTATACTTTGAAAGCTGAATGCTTTTGCGAACACCTTTCCAGTCTTTTTCAATTATACTCAGACTGCCTTCATCAATGTAAGGTTCTAGGTCGGCGGTAAGCAGACGCCCCATGATAACTTGGTTGGCAATTACCCGCCAAGTAGTTCCAGAAGATTTTGATTTTTTTAGCTCATTAATAATAAACCTACTTTGATTTTGACCAAACATTTCCCGGCTTGGGTCATTTAATATATCAGACTTAAAACTGTCAGCTCCACCAGGGCTTGTGATTTTTTCGAAATGATCTTCCATAACCAAAGGTTCTGCCCTTGCTGTTAACCGAGTTTCAACAGTTATTAGAGTTAAAAGGTTGCCCCAGTCAAAGCTACGAAATATATCACTTTTTAATTGCCCTGGTTTTGGCTCCCTAACTGGCATCCACTCATAATAAGCTCTCAAGGCAGCATGTGTCCTTTCTGTCCAACTGCCTTCATTAAGGTCGTGATTATCTGCCCCTGACTTCCAGCTGTCATTACTTGTTTCATGGTCGTCCCATATGGCGATGAGAGGTAATTTTTGAGTTAGTAATTGTAAGCTATTGTCACTCCTATATTGGGCATGTCTTAGACGATAATCATCTAATGTGATTATTTCATGTTTAGGTGAGTGTATCCGATTGAGATTAGTTTCTGAAGCCCCTTCATACTCACCTGCTCCATACTCATAATAATAGTCACCTAGGTGAATGACGGCATCATAGTGTTCTTGCCGCGATATGTGGTCATAAACATTAAAATACCCATGCTCCCAATTAGAGCATGAAACAATTGCAAAATTTGCTTTTTCAACGCTATATTCAGGTAGTGTTTTTGTTTTTCCGACTGGAGAAGTGTTGTTATTGAAATGAAACCTGTAATAATACACTCTATCGGCTTCAAGGTTTTTAACATCGATTTTAACTGTAAAATCTCTAGCTATCTGGGTAGCAAAAAAACCAGATTTAGATATTAGCTCAAAGTTTTCATTTTCAGATAATTCCCATTTAACATTAAGTTGTCCCAGGTGAGGGTTTTCCGGAGTTATTCTGGTCCATATTATAACTTTATCAGATTTAGGATCGCCAGAGGCAACTCCATGTAAAAAGGAACCGTAATAATTTTTTTCTTGAGCATTATAGCTTGATGAATTCTGTGGCGAACACGCGAGTGCACCTGTAGCTGTTAACCCACCTAAAATCTGCCTACGATTTATATTTTTCTTCATAATATTTTCTTTTGTGCGCTAACTATTTAGGCACCACTTAAGGATAGACTTCTGCGCGTGAAGCCTGTTTTCAGCCTCACGCATAACAACACTTTTAGGTCCGTCTATCACGTCTGCTGTTACTTCTTCGCCACGATGTGCAGGTAAGCAATGCAGGAATATTGAATTTTTTGCCGCAGCGTTCATCAGTGTATCATTTACTTGATATTCAGACAAATCTTTCAATCTTTTTTCTGAATTTTTATCACCCATAGATACGAAGGTATCAGCAATAACAACATCAGTATCTTTACAGGCGTGCAGAGGATTTTTTATAACCTCAATATCGGCTCCTTGCGACAAAGCAGCATCTAAAACACTCTTTTTTACCTCATAGCCATTTGGAGATGATAACCGTAGTTTATATTTAAATTTAACCGCAGCATTTATAAAGCTATTAGCAACGTTGTTTCCGTCACCCACCCAAGTGAGTGTCATGTTTTTTAGCTGACCAGCATTCAAACTTGTGTGCTCCTCAAGGGTAAGTAAATCAGCCATTATTTGGCAAGGGTGGTTGAAGTTTGTTAGTCCATTAATCACCGGGATATCAGCATTAGCTGCTAAGCACATTATGGTTTCATGATTATTCGCACGTAGCATGATCGCGTCAAGGTAGCTTGATAGAACTTTAGCAGTATCTTCAATGGTTTCGCCTCTACCTAATTGCATTTCATTACTGCTAGCAGTGATTGAGTTTCCTCCGAGCTGTTTAATGGCCATATCGAAAGAAAAGCGAGTGCGAGTGCTAGATTTTTCGAAAATTAAAGCAATTGTTTCGCCTTTAAAAGGGGCATCTTTATCCAATTCACCTTTTCGTAAACCTATTCGATTTTTTTTCATTCTGTGCGCATCATCTAGAATGCTTCTTAGTTCGGATGCTTGTATATCAGCCAATGACAGAAAATGCTTTGGGGGGGTCATTGATTAGTCCTCATGCAAAATAATAAATACTTACAAAAAATTACTTATATTTCCTAGTTAAATGTCAATCTTTTATAAATTAATTGTATAGTATTGAGCTAACCTTCAAAATCATCTAGTTTTTTAGCTTGTTCAAAACATGCCCTCAGAATATTTACTGCTTCAGTAACGTGAGTTTCATTTATAATTAATGGAGGAGCAAGACGTAACACATTATCACCTGCTGACCCGCCAAGCATAAACTTTTCCAACATCATTTTTCTAACTTCTAATGCAGATTTTTTTAGCTTCATTCCACATAGTAACCCTTTCCCGCGAAGCTCTTGAACTACATCAGGAAAATCATGCTTCAATTGTTCAAACTCCTTTTTTATAAGACCAGAAATTATATTAACATTTTCGAGGAATGCAGGCTTAGAGATCTCATCCCAAACAGCGTTTCCGACTGCGGTTGCCAACGGATTTCCTCCATAAGTTGAACCGTGTGTGCCCGGCACCATACCAACCCCAACCTTTGCGCTAGCTATACAAGCCCCTAATGGAAACCCACCTCCAACCCCCTTGGCCACTGCCATTATATCAGGCTCTGCTCCCTCTACCCATTGGTGTGCGAAAAGGCGCCCAGTTCTAGCTGCACCGCATTGTACTTCGTCATAAATTAGCAAAATATCATTATCATCACATATTTTACGCAAACCTAATAAGCACTGATCAGGTACTGGCCTGAGCCCTCCTTCTCCTTGAACAGGTTCAATGAGTATTGCCGCCGTAGTTTTTGAAATAGCTTTTTTAAGCGCATCATGATCGGCAAAGGGAAGGTGAATAAAACCAGGCAAAGCGGGTCCAAAACCTTTTAGGTATTTAGGGTTACCTCCAGCGTTAATTGTGGCAAAGGTTCTTCCGTGAAAAGCGCCTTGGAATGTTATAATATCAACTTTTTCTGGAGATCCGTTGTCATAATGATATTTTCGAGCCGATTTCATCGCGCATTCGAGCGCTTCAGCCCCGGAGTTAGTAAAAAAAACTTTTTCAGCAAAAGGCAATGCTTGGCAATATTTTTCAGCAAGAGCTTTTGCCCCAGATAACTGAAACATTCCTGATAAATGCCAAACCTTGCTGGCCTGCTCTATTAAAGCCTTCTTTGGTGATGGGTGATTATGTCCAAGACAATTTACTGAAATTCCAGCAATAAAATCCAGATATTTATTACCATTTTCCGTATAAAGATAGGCTCCTTCACCTCTTACAAAGTTTTGTATCGGGGGGTTATAGGTGTCATATAAGTGATCGCCATGTGCCATATTTAATTCCTTAAGATTTAATTCGCCATCCTGATTTAATGACTTTCAAGACTGTAAAGAAAAGAAGTATATTAATCAGAAATATTATTATAATTCCTGTTATTATGGGGCCATCTGAAACCCCTAAGAATCCATATCTAAAACCATCTATCAAATAAAAAAGAGGATTTAATAAGATTAATTCCTGAAAAGTTTCAGGAAGAACGTCAATTGAATAAAATGTCCCTGACAAAAACGATAGAGGTAGAATTATAAATTGATTTACCACGGCTAATTGATCAAATTTTTCTGCCCATATTCCAGATAGGACACCAACCATACCCATCATAACTGCTGCCGAAATACCAAAGTAAACTATTGCCCAAACTTTACTTGGATACATGGGTGTAAAAAAACTAAGTGCTAACGATGTAACTAATGCAACGATTATGCCCCTCGTTGCAGCCCCTGCTATCCAGCCGATAGCTAGTTCAAAATAAGATAATGGCGGCATTAAGACATCTGAAATGCTACCCATTAGTTTCCCAGTCATTATTGATGAGGAACTATTTGCTGCTGCGTTGTTTAATATACCTAACATTACAAGTCCTGGCGCAAGGAATGCCATAAAAGATTTCGGATCAGGCCTAAGCGCTGAAAAGGCAAGCACAAATACTGTCATATATAGTAGGTTAGAAATTACAGGTGCAAGTAAAGTTTGCGGCCCAACACGCATAAATCGTTTTATTTCCTTTTTATATAAAGTAGCCAGCCCCATCCAATTAACCATACCAAATTCGTGAACTTTGGGTGTTGGTAGGGATTGCAAACCTAATTTACTCATAACTAATGTCTTTCTCTTCACTACCGCAGTAACATGACCTTATTTGCAAGCCAAGTGCTAGGATTGATACATTTGAGGTAAATTTTTCTATAATTTATTTTATCTATATGTTGATTTCTGTGGATAGCTTTACGTAGCTATCTTGTGGTTTCAATAGCATCATATACTGTATGTAGTGTAATTAAGATTTATGGTTATTTTGGTAAACTATATATTGTGTGTGCAATAATTTTACTGAAAAGTTTATCAAGATACCGATAAAGGGAGTATTTTAAAATGGCATGGACAGAAGATCGGGTTGAAATACTTAGCAAACTATGGGCAGAAGGCTTGTCGGCAAGTCAGATTGCTAAAGAACTCGGGGAAGTTACAAGAAATGCTGTTATAGGGAAAGTCCACCGTCTTGGGTTATCAGGTAGAGCGAAACCATCTAACCCCACAAAAAAATCCTCCCGAAAATCTACTGTGGTACGAACCGGAGCGGTAAGGATGCCTAAGGCACCTAGAAAGCAACAAACTACAATTGTTGCTCCCCCCCCGATAGAGGCTAAGCCAATGGCTAATGGTAAGTATGCCACCATATTAACTATCAGGGATCATATGTGCAAGTGGCCTATTGGTGACCCAAGCACATCAGAATTTCGATTCTGCGGAAGAAAAACTGAAGATAAAGATGAGCCCTACTGTACAGCCCATAGTCGGGTAGCTTATCAGCCATCGAGGCGAAGAGGCGGAAGCATCCGTGCATTGGGACCCAACCCCGTACGGCGCAGGCTAAAATAGTTTATTTTATTTTTTTTGTTTTTACCCTGTAGTATCCACTAGTTCATAGTTGCAATTAATTAGGAGGACCAATGAGCGAAACACACGCGCGTACTTGTCACATATGCGAAGCTAATTGTGGCACGCTCATGACTGTTGAGGGAAATAAAGTCACTAAAGTAACGGGGAACCCTGATCATGTCTTATCTCGAGGTTATATATGTCCAAAAGCTACTGCAATTCCAGATATTCAGGATGACCCGGATAGATTAAGGGTTCCGATTAAAAAAATTGATAATGATTGGAAGGAAGTAACATGGGCAGAAGCCTTTTCTGACATAGCTAAAAGGCATAAGAGTATATTAGAGGGGAAAAAAACATCTGCAATTTTTGCTGGAAATCCAAATGTTCATAATTATTCCAGTAGTTTCTTTATGCGTGGATTAAAGAAGGCTTGGGGAGTTCAAGGAATATATTCAGCATCAACTCTTGATCAGATTCCTCATATGGTGTGCCAAAAGTGGGTTTATGGTCATAATGCTTTGTATCCCGTACCCGATGTAGACCGCACTATGTATATGTTATGCGTAGGCGGGAACCCTTTGGCATCAAATGGTTCTCTTTGGACAGTTCCTGATGTTAAAAACCGTATTAAAGAATTACAGGACCGCGGAGGAAAATTTATTGTAGTTGACCCAAGAAAAACAGAAACTGCTAAATTAGCAGATGAACATTATCACATTAAGCCAGGAACTGACACAGCCTTTTTTATAGGTTTATTATTAGCTTTAGATAAGTATAATTTAATCAACCCAAGGCACTTAATTCCACACTTAAAAGACTGGGATAAGGCCATGAACTTTTTACGCAGGTTCTCAATTGAAGGCTTATCAAGCTATTGCGGTATTAGCACTCAAACAATATTATCAATAGGAAAACAACTCGGATCAGGTAAGCCCGCTATAGTTTACGGGCGTATGGGTGTATCAGTTACAAAACATGGAACACTAAACCATTGGTTAATTCAATTATTAAACATCGCCACTGGTAATGTTGATAACGAAGGTGGAGTAATGTTTCCTGATCCAGTTATTGATCCTGTGGAAAGAAGTGGGACGGGCTCATACGCGAGATACCATCAACGTGTATCGGGTCGGCCTGAAGTTCTGGGTGAATTACCAGCTGCTGAGTTGGCATCTGAAATCACGACAAAAGGTGATGGACAGATTGGTGCTTTACTTACGATAGCGGCTAACCCAGTTTTATCGGCGCCAGGAGGAAGGCAAATAGACTTAGCTCTTGAAAGTCTAGAATTGATGGTTTCAATTGATATGTATATTACTGAAACATCTCGTCATGCTGATTATATATTACCGCCGTGCGGGCCTTTAGAGAAAGACCATTATCCGCTTTTCTTTGCCCCGCTTGCTATAAGGAACTATGTCGATTACTCCCCCGCCCTTTTCGAAAAAGAAGAAAATAGTTTTTCAGACTGGGAAATAATGGCTGATTTAACTGATGCCCTCCTACTCGCGGGCGGCAACACCCCACAAAGCCTAAGAGTGAGCCCACCAGAGTTGCTAGACCAATTCTTGAGATCATCTAAATATGAGATAAATTTGGCTCAACTTAAAAGCAGTAATAACGGCCATGATTTAGGACCCCTAAAGCGAAGATTACCAGAAAGGCTCAAAACTGAAGATAAATTAATTCATTGTGCTCCAGATATTATTTTAGAAGATCTAAAACTGTTTGAGAAATCATTTAAATCGCCAAAAGACTTCAGTTTCAGTTTGATTGGGCGAAGGCACCTTCGTTCTAACAATAGTTGGATGCATAATTCTAGACGCCTTATTAAGGGCCCTAACCGCTGTACATTAATGATGCACCCTAAAGATGCCGCTATGCTAGGTATTGATAATAAAGAGCTTGTTGAAGTTTATAATAAAATCGGATCCTTACAATTACCCGTTGAGATAACTGAAGATATAATGCAATCAGTTGTTTCTATTCCTCATGGCTATGGGCATGGTAGAAAAGGAGTTAAGCTTACGGAGGCGCAAAAAGCAGCTGGAGTATCTATCAATGATCTTACTGACCCCTCTATATTAGATAATCTTTCAGGAAATGCTGTTCTAAACAACATTCCCGTTGAAATCAGAAAAATTCAATCGACAGAAGTGTAGTTAAACTTAGCCCAAACACTTTTTCCTATAGGCATAGGCTCTTTTAGTATTTTGCTCACTATTGCTTCAGCCAATAACGGTGCAAATGTAAACCCACGTGAACCAAGTCCAGTAAAGAGCCAGGTATCTTTATTCAAGTGGCTTATGATGGGCAGGGTATTTTTTGAAGTTACTCGCACAGATGACCTAGAATCTTCACCGGTAAGCGTTGCAGCTATCCCTGTGAATTTTTTTAAATTATTGATGTTCTCGATGTCATCAGATTTTCTTGGTATAGATGGATGATGTTCATCAAGCCTATTATGTGTTGCCCCAACAATCACTTGTCCTCCTGAGGGTATAGCATATCCGCCATAGCTTACAGCACTGCTTAAATTTGCCTTTGTGGATGTTATTTGGCCACGTGAAAATCTTAGAGAAATATTTTTGACTTCAGGCATATCTTTAAGTCCAAAACCTGCCGCTAGAAATATTATATTTGATTCCTTTAATATTTCTTCCCCTAAATGAATATTTTTAAGCCAGTCATGAATTATTAGTTTTGGAGATATCACTAAGGACTCACCAAGTATAAGTTTATTTTCTTCACTATCATACTTTAGATGATTTTTAGGCAGTGGAGACTGGGAACATAACTTTTTAAACCTAGTCATCTCGTCATTAGACTTTGGTATGTGAACAACCCCTTTAGCCGGTGAGTAATTATTATATAAATTTATTGCATAAATGTAACTACCTAAAAAGAACCTACTTTCGGGCCTGTCCTGAAGGTCTAACCTAGGTTTGACTAAAGCAACTTTATTGTGGCTCGCAGCTATAAAGTCCTTATCGTGAATTATATGCGGAATAATTCCACGTCTTTTAAAAGCTAAAGCTAATGATGCCCCCGCAATACCTGCTCCAATTATGGTGGGTTTAAGTGTAATTTCCTTATTAACTCTTTTGCCCTTTAAAGTGGCCTCTATTCTATGACGTTTGCGACCAAAACCATCTTTTTTATCAACTTTAAAACCTACTTTTTCTAAAGAATTCCTGACTGAACCAGCTGCTGTAAAAGTACCCAACCGAGCTCCCGCTGCAGATAAATGATATATTTTTTTTATTATTTCATCTGACCACATGTCTGGATTTTTGGATGGACTAAAACCATCTAGAAACCATGCATCTACGCAGGCATCTATTTCATTTAATGCACAAGATACATTATCGTGAACTAATGTTAAGGTGACATCACCAAAGTGCAGTCTATGAAACCCCTTAACAGGGCCTGGCCAAATTTTTATTAGTTCTTCACCAAATTTTTTGAGTTCTGGTAATGATACTAGAATTTTTTTTAGTTGTGATCTTTTAAGAGGATGGTTTTCAATAGATAAGTAATGAAGCCTTCCTTCTTTTGGCTTTGTTTTTTGCCACATTTTCATAGTTGTCAGAAAATTTACCCCTGAACCAAAACCTAATTCACAGATTGTAAAGTTTGTAAACTTTTTCCACCTTTCGGGTAGGCCACATGCTTTTAAAAAAACAGTTTCAGTTTCTGATACTGCCCCTTCTGAGGAAAAATATATATCATCATACTTCTCTGAAACGGGCGTGCTATTATCTCTCCAAATAAGTTTAGGTGGCATGCATTGTATCAAGGGTTTGGGATTTGGCATATGCTTGTTTATCAAAGTTAAGCTTCGGCTCCTACAAAAATATTACTCTACGAAGAGGAGTATATTCTCTTTCTTATTGATGGATAGTAATAGGATAAAGTAAACGCACGTGCTAAGTAGTAAATCAAAAAAGAAATCCAGATTCCATCTTTTTCAAGTTTAAGAGTAATTAAATAATGGGCTAAGATATAAATGATGACTGCTACAATGCCAGCATTTCTCATTTCGCGGGTACTTGTTGTACCAATAAACACACCATCTAACTGCCAAGCCGCAAACCCAATAACAGGCGTTAATGCGCAGTAAGGTAAGTACCTATTCGCGGTAGATATAACATTTTTATCAGTAGATAAAATCTCAATTGCAAAGGGTCCAAATATGAAAATTGTAAAACTTAACATAAAAGCAAAAACAATAGAAAAATTAGTTGTCATTTTAACAGATTTATCAAATTTTTGTAAATTTTTTGCTCCATATGCTGAACCAACAAACGCTTCTGCTGTATGAGCAAAGGCATCTAGCACAAGTGCTACCATTGTAATAAATTGCATTAAAATATGATAACTAGCCAGAAATATAATTCCCTGTGCCGCTGCGGCATTTCCAAAAAAGCTAAAGCCTAAAGTGAGGCACATTGTACGAATAAAAATATTACTGTTTGTAACTCCGAGTTTTTTAATCGACGGAGCATTTAATAAATTATTAACTGATAACGCCGATTTTATTAGCCCCCCTCGTTTGTTAGTCTCTGAATATGCGAGACATAA
>JABGVR010000075.1 GCA_018645985.1 Hellea sp.
GGTGAATATTATGGAAGACTTAAAAATAAAAGAAGGTGATATTGGTTTATTTGAATTTCAAATTAAACGGGGTGTTGTCGATGAAAATGAAATAGAAGAAGAAGATGTTCAGAGCTTAGTAGATAAATTGACAGACCAAACTCACTTAATGCTAAATTTATAACAGCCCTAACAGTCCCAAATATCCTTGCCACAGATGCTCCATTAAGCCCCTTGTCGAATAGATAATCACGAAACTTTGTAGCATCAGAACGAACGTAATTATTGAGTTCCTTCATCCCACAGCAATCAACCAAATAGCCACTTGAGCGCCACACAGCAGCCTAAAAAGTAGGTGGACGGCTGTTACCTTTCAAACGAAGATAAATTGCAACAACCGCTTTTAAAGAATGAGTATCTGATGAGGGCTCATAATCAAATACCTGCCCTTGTAAAGCTAAGAAATGTTTTCCAGGAAGGTCATTGGAAGAAATTCTCAATATATGCCAATCCCTGTCTAACTTTGCTGCATCATTCATTGCTCTCATACGAGCATCTCTGATTGATTTAGTCCTCAAGGAATAAGCAATTCTACCAGTACTATAATGCCGCTTTAAATCAGCAGGTATTCTTCTAGAAAAATACCAAATGCCACTCTTTTGAAACGTGTAGCTATTAGATTTGGTTGTTAGCATGGTCTACGGCTCACTAATATCCATAATTTAGCAAGTTATTACAATGCTTTAGCTTGGAAAGTGGTGCCCCCAAACGGACATCATTGCCTTTGATAAGTACCATCTACATACTGACTTAAACAATATCAGTAACTTACGTGATTGCAGTTCATAATCAAGGGCCACATTTTGTATACTCCAGTGTATACCAGTCACTATACGTGCCTGTGTTGATTTATTCCTTATCGTTACTAATACAAGGGAAGTGATGGTATGATAGTGATATATGCACATACCTATTTTTAACCAATTAAATACACATAGCCCTGTAAATACACAGTACGTGACCCTACCCATGCTTTTGTATGAACATTATAGGAGGCAAGCAGGGAACACTGGCGGCTATTGCGTTATTATATATGTACACTGCAACAGATTAGTGTTTGTGGAAAAACCCTAGATGCTTGATCGAAGGCAATGTCTTTTCTCAACCAGAATCATACAGTACTTAATCCAGAGGATTATTTAATTGGACGAGAGCAAAATTCATCAACAGTTCCTGTAAAGTTTACTAACCTAAGTAAGTATCTCTTTATTTTTTCCACCTTCTCTTTTGGCAATCCAGCTGAAATTAGGTTCCTTTTGTTTTTTGGGTTTTGATCATTTTCAAACGCCACGCTAAAAAATTCTATCTCATCAGATGAAAGTGTTGGTAAATTCCCACGCTCGTCGAGTCCTGTATTCAAACAATTTATTTTTTTTATCATTGCGGGTTTTGATCGATCAAACCTTTCAATCAAAGTGGTTTTTGTAGGCAGATGATCTTTGAAGTTTGTTTTTTGATTGGCATCTTTATAAATGCACTGTGCAAAAAATCCCAAATCATTTGAACCACGCGTTTGTTCTTGGAAAGTCGGAATCAGCTGATCGGCACGAGCTGTGTTGGGATGATCTTTAAAAACACTTCGATAAATGTAAAACCAACTTTTGGCACCAGAAAATTCTGTCTCTCCAATGATGCGATACAATATTTCATCTGATGTAAAATCGTTCCACCCCTCGAGGTACATGTATGACTCCAAGGCATAATTCTCACTAGCGTATTCCCACATTAATTCAGGGTTTTCGATCGCGTCTAAATAAAAACTAACCGCATCGTGTATTGTCTTCCCTGATATTGGGGATCTATAAGAATAAAGATCCTGTCCGTTCAATCTATAAATTTCGGCTATAGCTAACAAATAATGAAGGCCATGGTTATAATATTTCCACGACCACTTTCCCCTGATTGCTTCTCTCCAAAGCGCCCCATCAGATTCAAGATCATCAATCGCAAATTTGTATATTTTCTCTCCACGTTGAAACTCATTAGGAA
>JABGVR010000076.1 GCA_018645985.1 Hellea sp.
CCTACTCTTCCTGCATGTGACCAATCCATTAATGAACCAAAAGATTTTTCATCAATTTCATAATTTTTATCTAATCTCCAATCGTCTGCTAAAATAACAATATCATCTTCTATAAGGTCATCAGTTTTATCATTTACCACTAACGGACCATACAACCCCTTTGCGACTTGTTTCCATGAATCCATATGAGCATGATACCAATATGTTCCAGATTGGTTTACTGGAAATTCATATGAAAAAGTCTCACCAGGCTGGACAGGATCTTGTGTAAGGTAAGGAACTCCATCCATTTTATTAATATTTTTAATACCATGCCAATGTATACTTGTGGGTTCATCAAGGTTATTGGTAAAATTAACCCTTAAAATATCTCCAACATTTCCTTTCAATGTTGGACCAGGATTAGTGTCATTATATAGTAATAACTCAGCAGAAGTATTATCTTTAAAACTAAAACTTGTTTTTTTGGCAGTAATTTTATAATTGATCACATTCTTATTATCTGCAAGAACAGCGTTATATTTGGTAACAACAAAAGTACAGGGTATATATTTTAAAAATTGTCGCCGAGATGTCATTTAATATCCTTATAATTTAAAATAATTTATTTATTTAATTACCAAAAATTTCTTTTTTAATTTTAATATTCTAGTTAGATCGCGAGTTTATTTGATCATGAATTTTTTGTACCCTAGGAGGCCAAGTGCTTTTAATGTATGAGAGGACAGAGATTATTTCTTTATCACTTAAAATTTCTTTGTAGGCTGGCATATTATTGGGATATTTTTCACCTAAAATTTCTTCAACACCATATTTTGTAATCATGAATAGGTAATTATCATTATGGTGCCAAGTATGTCCTTTTTCATCGTGTGGTGGAGCGGGCATCATCCCATTAGGCAACCTTGACATCCAATTTTTTTCCCCTTCAAGATTTACTCCATGGCATGAAGCACAATTTTGTGTGTATATTTTTTTTCCAAGTTTAATTAATAATTTATCTTTAGGCTTTAGCGATACAGAAGCTTGTGCACTGTTATCATTAACAACAAAATTAAATAAACCAATAGCTATAATTATAATCAAAATAATTATATAAAATAAAATTTTATTCTTTTTGATAAAGTCTTTCACTTTTAATGACAGGCCTTTCCAAGAGCTTTAAGACGCCAATAATTGTATGGAAGTGGAGTAATAAAACCTGCAATCAACATGAGGGGAAGCGCTGACCATGTTAGCATTGCTCCACCTGTGAGCGCTACGTCTGTTGCGTTCATTGCAATTTCCATTGATAACATTGATATCAATGACATGCCTATAGCTGTTTTAAAGGCAAGATTTATTGCCATTTGACGACTAAGAATAATGGTCTCAAGTATAATAGATGTAATCAAGCCATTAACGATAGCAAGGGCCATAATAGCAAGGACAGGCCATTGAATACCCATAAACTGGAAATAGGCAATTGTCCCACAATCTCCAATGGAACATCCCAACAAACACCAAGATGTATTATATGATGACCTTTTCCAAGTGTGTTTACACTTCCAGTTGATCGATAATTGATTAGCAATTGACAACAAATTGACCTCCATTAAATATAACTATAAAAATATTTCTTATAAATCAGCAAGTAAAGACTTTAATAGTTTTTTAGATTTACCATAAACTTTTACGTTTTTAATCTTTTCAAGATTATTCTTATCATTTCCAACAACAACAATCCCAATCATGCCCATAGCTTTATGAGGGGTGCATTGATATAAATAAATCCCAGCTTTTGAAAACTTATAAACGGCATCTTTGCTGTGTTTTGATTTATACTTTAACGCACCATCTGGCATGCCAATAAACTCAACATTATGTCCTTTATCAACAGATTTCCATAGCACTTCATCATTTATGTCAATTTTAATAACTTTCTTAGAAAACAACATTTTTTCTTTTCCAAGTTTATTTAACATTTCTATTTCATAAGAAGCAGCTACCACATTATTTGAAATAAATAGCATTGATATTATCAATATTAATATAGAAGAGTTTGATTTAGACATTTTATACCTCAATTATTGTTTGTTATGATTGTTATATAATCTATATTATTAGAACATAAATTTTGTACCAACAACTGCACGCCATCCTTCAAAATCTTCGCCCTCGGCTTTTGCTAAATCTTCCGTTTGTCCAAACTTTCTCTCATAGACAACTCCAAAGTATGGAGAAAGTCTCCTATCGATCAAATCATAACTAAGACGCATTCCAGCCTCTATGTCACTAATTCCTGAGCCAACACCAATCTCATGATCTCCAGAAAATGCGACATTAATCTCAGCTGAAGGTGTCAGAATTAGACGATTGGTTATAAGAAGTTCATACTCAGCATCTAAACGTGCAGAAGTATCACCTTTTTCACTAACAAAAAAATCTGCATCAATTTCAAACCACTGGGGTGCAAGGCCAGACAATCCTAAAACACTATATGATCGATCAGGACCATTAGGCGTATCCACTCGAAAGCCAGCTTTCATATCAAAAAAAGGTGAGATTGGCCATTGAAGAACAAGTCTGTTTTCTAAGCCTTCAAATTTACTTGTAGTATTATCATATTCACCTTCGCCAAGCCACCTGAGTTTCACTTCATCGGTACCGACAAACGCATCCCCGTTCCAGGCGAATAATTCTTCACCTTCATCTCCTCGGCGAAATTCAAGTTCCTCTAGCTGCAAACCATATATCAATAAACCCTTTTGCTGTGCCAAAGAAGGAGAAATAGAAAGTGCAGATACTATAACTCCAATTGAGAAAAATATTAAAAAATTAATTTTCATACCTTCGGCTCCTTTGAAGTTATTGAATTGAGTAAGGCTGATTTAGGCCCCCCTACAACGACTATTTTTCGAAACATTCCACTTGCTGCATGATAAGAAAGATGACAATGAAAAGCCCATTGACCTGGAGCGTCAACTTCGGTTTCCGTATAAAGGGTTGTACCAGGCGCAACACTTACTGTGTGTTTGATGGGATTCCATTTACCGGCACCTGTGTCAAGTATACTCCACATACCATGTAAATGCATGGGATGGCTCATCATCGTCTCATTAACAAACTTGAAGCGCACACGTTCTCCATATTGTAGACGGATCTCTTCCTCATCTTCATACTTTTTACCGTTGATTGACCAGATATATCTTTCCATATTCCCTGTTAAACGAAGTTCAATTTCACGAGTTGGAGCTCTGTGTTTATAAAGCTGTTTTTGGGCTTTGAGATCCTGATAAGACAAGAATTTTTTATCTTTTCCAGCATTGGGAGTGAGTCCACTACCTGGCGCATAGAAAGGATCTACCTGAGATTTCATCTTGGAGTGATCCATACCCTTCATCTTAGAATGATCCATGCCCTTCATCTTGGAATGATCCATACCCTTCATGTTGGAGTGATCCATACCCTTCATGTTAGAGTGATCCATGCCCATATCAGCCATAGTTAGAAGCGGACTTTTTTTCAGTTGAGGAACTTCTGCAACCATACCGTCACGAGGAGCAAGGGTTCCACGTCCAAATGCAGATCGTCCCATTGATTCAGCAAAAATTGTGTAAGCTTTATCATCTTTAGGTTGGACTATAACATCAAAAGTTTCTGCAACAGCAATACGAAACTCGTCAACTTTCACAGGCCTTACATTGTTACCGTCAGCGCTGACGACTGTCATTTTAAGACCGGGTATACGGATATCAAAATAGGTCATTGCTGAAGAGTTGATAAATCTTAGTCGAATACGTTCTCCGGGTTTGAATAAACCAGTCCAATTCTGGTTAGGCCCTTTACCGTTGATAAGAGGTGTAAACCCCTGCACATCTTCAATGTCAGCAGGCATCATACGCATATCGCCCCATGCCATACGATCATTTATTGTTGTGCCAAGTCCATTTGTTTCTGAATCACTAATAAAATCAGTTATGGTTTGTTGCTGACGATTATAATAATCAGGCATAGTCTTTAAGTTACGCATGATACGTGCTCCAGAATGAGGATGTTTATCTGTCAACTGTACAACATAGTCACGGTCATATCGAAAAGGCTCTCGCTTTTTAGATTTGATTACAATAGAGCCATAGGCCCCATCTGGCTCTTGAAACCCTGAATGACTATGAAACCAGTAAGTTCCAGATTGAACGATAGGAAATTTATATGTGAACGTTTCACCTGGCTTAATTCCATCATAACTAATCGTTGGAACTCCATCTTGCTGGTAAGGTAGAATTAATCCATGCCAATGAATAGACGTCATTTCATCAAGATTATTCGTTACATTGATTGTAACATTTTCACCTTCTTCCATTCGTAAAACAGGTCCTGGAGATGCACCATTATATCCAATTCCTTGTTTTTTAAACTTTCCGGTATCAATTATTACTTTATCAACCGTTAAATTATAGACATCAGCAATAGAAGTAAATGGCATCATCACTAGGTAGAACACAGCAACAATACAGCTGTGTCTCCTAAATTTTTTTGTATTTATCATTGAAGTTCCTTGATTATTTAAATGTAATATATTTCTAGAGTTACTGTTATATTTAACTCTTAAACTTAATTTTACCCATCATACCTGCGTCATAGTGACCTGGAATGTTGCAAGCAAACTCAATCTTACCTGCTTTGTTAAACTTCCATACTATTTCGCCCGATTTACCAGGTTCAAGAAGGATGCTATTTGGGTCATTGTGTTCCATGGTTTTACCATTTCCCATATCCATTTTCATCATATCATGGTTGATTTTATCTGCTTCCAGTACTCCATGTTCAAACATGGTCATCATTTCTTCCTGATGTGCTGTATGCATTGCAGCTGTACCAATATTAAATTCATGTACAAATTCACCATCGTTCTTGATAATAAACCTTACTGTTTCTCCTTGCTTAACAGAGATTGATTCTGGCTCATAGTAATTATCTAGCATTTTGATTTCAATGGTTTGCATCGCTTCTGAAGCTTTGCCAGGAATGCCAATATTTTTTTTAGCACCATGCCCTCCATCATGAGAGCCAGCGGACCAAGCTTGTGAAGAGCCTAGCGTAATTGTAGCTGATGCAATAGCAATAGCTGTAATTTTAGAAAGTATGTTCACTTTATTCTCCTAAACATTTATAGTTTCAGTTGAAAGATAATTGAGTAATAATAGTTTCAATTGACCTTTAATGAATCACACTGTAAACTCTCCACCCAGGGGAGTGTAAAGGACAAAATAATATGAATATCGGAAAAGCTGCAAAATTATCTGGATTAACTGTTAAAACAGTTCGTTATTATGCCAACATTAACTTAGTTAAGCCCTATCAAGATAGGGATACAGCGTATCGCGATTACTCAGATGAGGATATTGCAAAACTTCAATTCATCGCTAAAGCAAGACAATTTAATTTTAATATTGAGGATTGTCGAGTGCTTATGTCTCTTTATGAAGACAAGAATAGACCAAGCAAAGAAGTTAAAGAACTAACACTTGAAAAAATTTCTGAAATTGATAAAAAACTTAGTGAGTTAAAAAGTCTTCGTGATCAACTAAGTTATCTTGCTAAAAATTGTCATGGCGATAATAAGCCTGATTGCCCAATATTAGATGCTTTAGCCAAGAAATCTTTAAAATTATAAGAGTTAAAAAATTTAAATACTAAATAAACATTAATAAAATAGGAAGTAAATAGCTATTTCTAATAGCTCGATAAGCGGGATGCTTCTTGCAACCTTTAGCAAGTATCTTGAGTAATCCTAATTGTCTTTGATTTTTATCATTTCCCATAATTTAATTCTAAATAGAACAAAGATAAACACACAAAAAATAACATCCCACCAACTACACCAACCAAACTACTAACCCCCCATCCATGCTCCATGGACTACGGTCAATGGGCAGACCACCCCTTGACTAAAGATCAATGTTGATTAGGAAAAGGGTGCAGTAACCCCGGACCAATGCCCATCTATGACCTTATTACTAAGGGTAGTGGAAAGTTGTTTTTAGAGAGACCCTAGTATCACAAGAAATGCTAACTCACCAACTTCTAAGATCGCAGAATGAAACTGCTATTCGTATCTATCAACCACAAAACGTTTTCCAAAAACATGGCCCAAGGTCCGCGGCACGTGGCGCCTGATCTGATTTGTGATATGATCAGATAGCACGCTATCAACAATGGTGGCGATCTTGTTTGCCATTTATCTGCCCGACTGCCAGCTTTGGCGCAGCAGATAAATGCCGATCATCATCATTGGCAGGGATAATATCTGCCCCATGCTTAGCCCACCTGCCAACAATCCGATATGGGCATCAGGCTGGCGCACAAGCTCGACAAGGAATCGCGCTGCACCGTAGCCAGACAAGAACACACCGCTGAGGCGTCCATGCGCGCCAAGCCATCCCCGCCGCCAGAAAACATACATCGCAATACCAAGCAAAACCCCCTCAAGACCAGCCTCATAAAGCTGGCTTGGGTGACGCGGTTGACCATCGCTATTGGGAAAAATCATGGCCCACGGCACATCGGTAACACGGCCATAAAGCTCGGCATTGATGAAGTTTGACAAGCGCCCCAGAAACAGGCCAATCGGCGTGACCATTGCCACCCTGTCGGCCACAGCTAAAAGCGGAATTTTATGGCGCCGTGACATGACATAAAGCGCGGCAGCAACGCCGATTAGTGCCCCATGAAATGACATGCCGCCCTGCCAGACGTAAAAGATCGCGATCGGATTGCTTAGGTAAAAACCCGCATTATAGAAAAAGACATAACCAAGACGTCCGCCAAGAATAATGCCGATCAGCAAATAATTAAGCAGCCGGTCAGTCTGATCAGCAGTCATCACCGCGGTTGCAAGGCGGGTTTCGCGGCGCAAAATATAAATGCCAATCAACAGACCGGCAATATAGGCAAGCGCGTACCAGCGAATACCAAAATCCCCGAACTGAACCGCAAAGACATTGAATTCGGGAAGCGTGATGGCACTAACGAGGTAATCAACGGGTACCGGCTGAATGATCATGTGATGTCTTTCGGTCTTTCCACTGCGCTGGATTGGCTTTGGTTATCTTGATTTGGGGTCGCCAAGATGATTTGTTCCTATCCTCGGCGGTTGCATCCTTACTCTAGCGGCATTATTTGTGATAAGGAAGATAAGGCACAAAAAAAGATCGCACAAATTAAAGATTGTGTAATTTACAGATTGTTTGGGCAAAGATGGTGGCTGGTACCATCCGGATTACCGCTTTTTTGGCAGGCAGGATCGTAACAGGAGATTTATGATGGCACCGCGTTCAAATTTCATCGCAGATATTGCACAAATGGCAAATGGTGCTGCATCGGCATTTGGCGGAATGCGCGAAGAGGTGGATAACCTTATTCGCCAGCGTATGGAACGCAGCCTGAATGCGCGCGGCCTTGTGACGCGTGAAGAGTATGATGCGCTGCGTACCCGCCATGAAGCGCAGGCGGCCCAAGCGTTCCTGGACACCGTGCAGGTGCTCGCGTGCGATGGCGTCCACTTGTTCACACGACTGTTCGGGCTGATCCGAAAACGACAGCAATTGGCGAATATCGTCCAGACTGAAACCCAGCTCCCGGCTGTGACGGATAAAGATCAGCCTCGAGGCCTGATCTTCTGAATAGATGCGCCGATTGCCGCTGGTGCGCCTCGTATCCGGCAACAGACCGATTTTCTCGTAGTGCCGAATGATCTGGACAGTGCAACCAGCTCTTTCTGCCAGTTCGCCAATTGAAATATCTCTTACGTTCATCAAATTTTCCTCTTGCTCCTACAACGATTGTAGATATTATTATCTCAGACTAGGGGCTTTCAAGGCGTCGTTCAATTGGATGACAAGCCTCGATAATGAATTACAGGAGCAAGGTATGAGTGCAAGTTGCTGCGGACAAGATGCCCAATTCGACGGCGTTTCCGCCGCATTCAAGCGGGCATTGTGGATCGTCATCGCCATCAACGGCGCTATGTTCATCGTTGAGATGGCGGCGGGCGCTTTCGCGGGGTCGAAGGCGCTGCAGGCGGACGCCCTCGATTTCCTCGGCGATACGACCACTTACGCCATCAGCCTCTACGTCATCGGCATGGCCCTGCACGTCCGCGCGACGGCGGCACTCATCAAGGGGCTCAGCCTTGCGGCCATGGGGCTATGGGTATTTGGATCGACCGCTTATCAAGTTCTCGTCCTCGGCGTGCCGTCCGCGACAGTCATGGGCGGTGTCGGGTTGTTGGCGCTTTTGGCAAACCTTGCAAGCGTCGTCCTTCTCATGCGATTCAAGGACGGCGACGCGAACGTTCGCTCCGTCTGGCTCTGCAGCCGCAACGACGCCATCGGAAATGTGGCCGTCATCGGGGCGGCAGCCGGTGTCTATTTTACCGGGACTGCGTGGCCAGACCTTATTGTCGCCGCTCTCATGGCCGGCCTGTTCCTCTGGTCGGCCACGCAGATCGTGCGTCAGGCGTGGGGAGAAATGCAACATTGTGCCGTTCCCGCGACGGGCGATGGACTACGGTCAATGGGCAGACCACCCCCTGACCATTGACCATTGTTGATTAGGAAAAGGGTACAGTAACCCTTTGAAGACAGTTTGTCTTGTTTTGATCTGATGCTTTGTGGTGGGTAGAATGGTGGGTATAGATTTTATCTAATTAATAATATCAATTAAATCAACAACTTAATAGTATTTAATGGCGGAGAGGAAGGGATTCGAACCCTTGAGAGGCGTTAACCCCAACACGCTTTCCAGGCGTGCGCCTTAAACCGCTCGGCCACCCCTCCAAAAAATTAGAACTTTACAACAACAAATTTTTGCTAGCAAGCTAATATAAA
>JABGVR010000002.1 GCA_018645985.1 Hellea sp.
CAACTCCAGCACCAATCATAGTTCTTATAACCATTGGAGCTCCTTTTTGGTTTCCGAACATATAACGAAACTTTGCAGCTTGATTATAAATTTGATCAAAACAAACTCCAAAAAAATCAGCGAACATAAGCTCAGCAATTGGCCGCAATCCAGTAAGTGAAGCCCCTGCAGCAGCACCCATGATTGCGGACTCAGAAATTGGCGTATCAATTATTCGTTCTGCTCCAAATTCAGTATATAATCCGGCAGTGAGTCCCATAACACCGCCAGATTTCTCTCCCTCGCCTCCTGACCCCCCTCGGCCACCAGCTACATCTTCTCCCAATAAAATAACATTTGGGTCTAACCGCATTTCAACTCTCATGGCGTCCGTAATAGCTTCACGTAAAGTCATTTTTGTCATTTCAAATTACCTCAATAACTTTCGTAAACATTTTCTTCTAAGGATGATAAGGGCGGCACAGGCGAATTAAGTGCTAATTTAATTGCATCATCAACCTCTTTTTCAATCAAAGAGTTAATTTCTTCAAATTCAACATTTTCCATTAATTGCTTTTCAAGTACTTTTTGTTTGAATATCTCTAATGGGTCCTTACTAGCTTTTATTTCCTTAACCTCAGTTTTGCTTCGATAAGCTTGAGGATCACCTTCATAATGCCCATACCAACGTAACGCTTCACATTCTATACTAGTAGGCCCATCACCTGACCTTGCGCGCTCAACTGCCTCTCTCATAACATCATGAACTGCAAAAAAATCTGTGCCATCAACCTTAACAGCAGGCATACCAAAACCTCTAGATCTGGTTGTTATGTCCACAGCACCGCAATGATAATCTATACCTGTAAATTCCGCATATCCATTATTTTCATATATAAATATAACCGGAAGCTTTAATACAACAGCAAGGTTCATTGCTTCAAATACAGTGCCCTGATTAGAAGCACCGTCACCTATGAATGCAACTGCAACAGCTTTATTTTTTAAAGTTTTTGCTGCTAAGGCAGCACCCACTGCAAGTGGCGGCGAACCTCCAACTATGGCATTTGCCCCTAACATGCCTTTCGATAAATCAGCAATATGCATTGAGCCACCCTTACCCTTACAAAGGCCGTCTTCTCTGCAATAGATTTCGAGGGCCATGTCTTTTACGTCACAACCTTTAGCTATACAGTGACCATGACCCCTATGGGTACTACCTATGTTGTCCGTATCACTTAAATGCATACACACGCCAGTAGCTATTGCTTCTTGTCCGCAATATAAATGCACGAAACCAGGCATTTCTCCTTTTTGAAATTCTGTTCGCATTCGTTCTTCGAACACGCGTATTCTTTTCATAGTTGTGTATGCTTCACGTAAATCATCTCTACTTAGCTGCATATTTTCCTCCTACATAACGAATAGTGTTATGGCTCATAGATTATAGCTCTCTAAATTATCAGGTTTATTTTGAGTTAATTATCCAGATGCAAATCATCAGGTAAAGCATAAGCAACAACATAATCACCAGGAGGCGTTTGAAACCATAGGTGCTGCCCAGAGGTGATAACTACATATTGCTTTCCACCGGCCATATAAGTCATCGGAGTAGTTTGTCCACCAGCAGGAAGCTTGTCCTTCCATAACTCCGTACCATTGGAGGCATCGAATGCTCTTAAATAATTGTCCTGTGCAGCTGCAATGAAAATAAGACCAGATTGCGTCGCGATTGGACCTCCAATATTTGGAGTTCCCAAATTTGTTTTTATCGGCAAGGGTATTGGCAACTTATCTTTAATTGAACCTAGAGGCACATCCCAAATAATCTCTCCACTATCCACATTGATTGCAGTTAACCCCCCCCATGGCGGTGGCGAACAGGGAGCTCCAAACGGTGATAATAACCACTCTCTTTTTACTGTGTAGGGCGTTCCGTTTTGAGGCGAAATATCATCTTTACTTGTTAAAGATACATTCTGAGGTGAATCTTTATCAGCCTTAGGGATCATGGTAATGATTTGAGCAACTCTAGATGTATTAACAAATAACATTCGGCGCTTATGGTCAAAACTGTTTCCACCCCAGTTAGCTCCACCAGCAGTAGAAGGATAAAAAACAGTTCCCTGCTCGCTAATTGGCGTAAACATTCCCTCTGATCTGTATTTCGAAATTTTACGCCTGCAGGCCAGGTAGTCAATAGGTGTGAAACCAAACGCGTCCTTAGGGTTTAATCGATCGGGAACTAGCTGTGGCGGCTTGGACGGTATGGGTTGAGATTTAGACAGGCTATCATCATTTATAAAAGTAACCGGAGTATCAATTTCGTTTAATGGAAATATTGGTTCCCCAGTTTCTCTATTAAAAGAGAAAACATATCCCTGCTTAGTCGTTTGGATTACCGCAGGTATTTGAATGCCATTCACATTAACTTCCAGCAGGGTGGGCTGTGAAGGCAGGTCATAATCCCATATATCATGCCTGACCAATTGCTGTGCCCAAACTAATTCACCAGATGAGGCCTTAAGAGCTACCAGAGAGTTAGCCCATCGATTGTCGCCGGGTCGAAGCCCCCCATAAAAATCTGGAGATGGCGACGAGGTCGGGAGGTAGACAAGGTCACGCCGCTGATCAACAGCCATCGCAGTCCACACATTACCACCTCCGACATTTAGTTCTTTTGGTATTGGATCAAATTCCCAAACTTTATTTCCAGTTTTAGCATCAAAAGCTTTTACCGTTCCAAAAGGAGCATCTGCACGATAACCGTCTACGATTGTAGATCCAACAACAATAACATCATTAACAACAGCAACAGGTGAATTTAACCTTATTTCACCTTCGAAAGCCGGTGGTCTGGACTGCTGTATATGTACTGTTCCATTGTTACCAAAGTCCTTGCATAACTTTCCATCACCAGCGTCAATTGCGATAACTCTCAAATCATTTACCGGGATAAATAAACGATTTTTACAATGCTTTTCTTCAATATCGATGCTGTCAATCCACTGACTAATACCCCGGCATACATATTGAAACGGTAGCTTTAAGCCAGTTGAAACATCAGGATCAAATACCCACTGCTCTTCACCTGTAGAGGGGTTTAATGCGATAATCCTATTAAATGGAGTACACACAATTAATTTTCCATCTGCAATTATAGGGGTGTTTTCATTAGAGCTATTAATGTTCATTTCGGCAGAGCGGCGATCAAGCTCACCTGTTCTATAAGTCCAGGCTATTTCCAAGGTTCGTATGTTTTCTGGACTAATTTGGCTATGATTAGAATATCTAGTGCCTGCGTCAGCACCGCCGTATTGGGGCCAATCTGAAGCTCCATCATAGGCCTGAGAAATAGTAATTAAAGGGAATAAAATACAAAAAAGTAAAATTCGAGAAACAATAACGCCTTTGGCTAGCAATCGCATTACGAAGCTCTTTCATAACCAGCATTCCACATATGCCTGAGAACCTTCCATTGCCCATCAGTACCTCTTATAACTAGGTCATTGTATTTTAAGTTATTTGATAATTTACTCAATGCAGCTTTTGAATCTGTTATTATTTCAGTTTCACTTTTGATTGTAATTTCTATAATGTAATCATATCTTACTTGAGCAATATCATTGCCAATAAAATCTATGTCCCAATCAGATAGATTTATAATTTTATAGGAAGCATTGTTAAACACTGGAATTAGAAATTCACCATATGCCTCTATTCCAACAATGTCAGGCGCTGATTGCGGAACCATTCTAATCTCATTGTGAAGTACCGAAAGGTACCCCTCCCTATCACCAGACTCAACAGCTTCATTCCAAGTGCTATAAACATTTAGTATTGCCTCTTTATCAGCAGCCCTAGTATCCATTTTAGTCGGTGTCTGTATTTCTGAACTACACGCATAACAAAACACCAAAAATAATATCAAAATATATTTCTTTAATATATTAGTCATGGCCTAACCTTTCGTGCGAAATGAAAGCAAAGTTTTTTACATATATTTTAACAGACTAGCACTATCATTAAAGGGAGTTTGGTGTTTAGGTTGAAATGCTAGAATAAACGAAAAATGAGATGCAATCAATGTCATTAAAAAAATTATCATTAAAAAGTTTCACATTGCTTTGTTTACTTATATGTTTTTTTTCTTACCCACTCACAAGCTATAGTCAGACAGTTGAGAAAAAACCATACTCTCCTGCTTTAAATAACACGCACCCTGACAGGGTTTTATGGGGTGATCTACATTTGCATTCAAATATTTCAATGGATGCGTTTAACTTAGGCAATGAGTCCTTAACACCTGGTGATGCATATAAATTTGCCAGAGGAGAAAGTATTGAGAGTACTTCAGGAGGGCCCGCAAAACTGGCAAGACCATTAGACTTTCTTTCAGTAACAGACCATGCAGAATATCTAGGCGTAATGGCAGGCTTAACAGACCCGAAAGTATCAAATTGGGACGTATCGAATGGTTCAGAAAAGAGTTCTCTGAAAGAAGCATTGTTAAACTCTCAGGTGGGGTACAAATGGAATGAATATATAAAAAACTCAGAACAATCTAAGATTCTTGATGAATTTATTGCGGCAGTAAACAAGTCAGGGGAAGCAGAGCTTATCCCCAAAAAGTTACAAAAGTCAGTATGGGAGAAAATTGCAAGTATCGCAGACGAATACAATGATCCAGGGAAATTTACAGCACTTGTCGGGTATGAGTGGACTACGATATATAAAGGAAACAATCTTCATAGAGTTGTTCTGTTTAAAGATGGCAAAGAGAAAGCATCTCAACTACGTCCATTTTCAGCAATAGATAGTCAAAATCCTGAGGATCTATGGAAATCGCTGGAACAATATGAGTTAAAAACCGGAGGTGAAGTTCTAGCTATCCCTCATAATGGAAACCTTAGCAATGGAGCTATGTTTGCAGAGATGGATTTAGATGGAAATCCTATTGATTTGAATTATTCAGAGATGCGCGCAAGATGGGAACCAGTGTATGAAGTAACCCAAGTTAAGGGGGACGGTGAAACACATCCAAAAATTTCTCCTAATGATGAATTTTCTGACTTTGAAACATGGGATACTGGAAATATTGCAATGTCCGAAGACAAGAAAGATGAAATGCTTAAGTATGAATATGCTAGATCAGCATTAAACATAGGCCTGAAAATAAAAAATAAAGTAGGAGTTAACCCTTTCAAATTTGGTATGATTGGAAGCACAGACTCTCATACGGCTCTTGCAACTTCAGATAACGATAACTTCTTTGGTAAATTTCCTGGATCAGAGCCGACAATTGCAAGGTTTACAAATCAAATGGCCTCAAACTTGTGGCCTAATATAACTATTAGCTCTTCTGGTTATACAGCAGTTTGGGCTAAAGAAAATACACGCGAAGAAATATTCAACGCACTCAAAAGAAAAGAAGTTTATGCAAGCACAGGCCCTAGAATTGCACTAAGATTATTCGGCGGTTGGAATTTAAATAATGAAGATCTACATGCCTCTAATTTTGCTGAAAGGTCCTATGGAAAAGGAGTGCCCATGGGAGGCACTTTAATAAAATCAAAAATGAAAAATGACGCACCCACATTTCTCGTAAGGGCTATGCGAGATCCAATAGGAGCAAATCTTGATCGTGTTCAAATTATTAAGGGTTGGTTAGATGAAAACAACATGATGCATGAAAAAATATACAACGTATCTTTATCAGATAGTCGTAAAGTTAATGATAACGATATCGTCGAACCTGTGGGAAATACTGTAAACTTAGAGGATGCTACATATTTAAATAATATTGGCTCCGCTGAACTAACAGCGGAATGGAAAGATCCAAATTTTAATAAACAAATTGATGCTTTCTATTATGTTAGAGTCCTTGAAATACCAACCCCTAGATGGTCTACATATGATGCCGTTAGATTTGGAATCGATAGACCAGAGAGCGTCCCATCAACATTACAGGAAAGAGCGTATAGCTCACCGATATGGTACGATTCTACAAAATAACTGAGATTTTTATGATTAAAAAAATTTTACAGGTGCGGAAAGTAAATTTAGGAGAGACTAATGAATAGTATGAGTGATAGAGAAGCAATACATGACATATTATGTCTATACACACATGCCATAGATCGCAGGCGTTGGGATATAATGTCAAAATTATTTCACCCCGATGCCGTTTTTCTCTTTGGAGAGGTATCTGGTGATTGGGCTGGTTTTGTCGAGCAAGCAAAGGCTATAATAGACCCAATGCCATCAACGCACCATCAATTAGGAAACACAATTTATCACTTTGATGGCAACACAGCAATTACGGAAACATATTGCACAGCCACACATATTATTCCCGCTGACTATCCTGATGGATTCCCTATGAAGCCAACAGGAAAAAGGTATTTATGTACAGTTGGGCTTCGCTATATCGACAAATTTGAAAAAAGAGATCATGAGTGGAGGATAGCAAGTCGCAATGGAGTTTTTGATTGGAGAAACGATGAGGACTTTAATGATGGCGGTGTTTTAGATGGCCCGCCTGAAATGCTTGGAAAGCATGATGACTCAGATCCTTCTACAATCATAACAAAAAAATGGAGAACCAATTAATTCAATTTCGAGAGTTTAACGGGAATTGCACTCATAATCGGGATTCCAGTTATTGGATCAAAATTCTTATCATTAAAAGATAATCGGCCAGTATTACCTCCTGAATTAATTGGATCATCTTCTTCATCAGGGTTTGTTCCCCATCCATGAGGAACTGCTAAACAACCTACTTTTACATCTGATGCAGAATAACTTTTGCATTTTATAGAAGAACGTTCAGATGTTATTTCGACTAAGTCACCATCATTAATACCTAACTGCAGCATATCACTTGGATTTATGTATGCTGGATGATGAGGTAACCTTTTCTTAAGGCTTGATGATTCATGCCATGCTGAATTTAAAGCATCTTTTAAACGTCTTGAAATCAGTCGAAAAGGAAATGCGTCAGCAATAGGACTACTCCCAAATGTTAGGGCTATTTCCTTAAGTTTTGAAATCATAATTGGGTGACCAATATTTAAATATCCTGGCCAATCATCAGGCCTTTTCTGTATTGTGTCAGGCTCACGGTCAAATCTTTTACCCTTAAAAGAATTTAAGTCTTTTCGTGCCTCCGTATAAGAAACGGGTGAGCCTTTTAATATAGCTTCCCAAATAGATATTGGGTCCGGAAAAGGCTCATCCGTTTTAATAATTGTTTGATTTTGAGAAGCTGCATTCGGATCAACAAAAGCCATTGAATTTATTGTTAAATTTAAACCTAGCTCTTTTGCCATTTCATAAAAAAACTCTTGTTCTTCGCAAAGATTTGAACCCTCAGGCACATCTAATATAGGATCGCAAATCTGCCCATAAGTATCTTCATAGCCCCAACCATTTCCAAAGTTACCAAGTAATTCATTCGGAGCAGAAGTAGAGTATCTCTCATAGTGTATCTTCGGAGCAATTATATAGTCTGATAAAATTCCTGTCTTTGTTTTTCGCGGGTCAAAACAAGCAAGAAGTTCAAGTTTTTTCATTGCTTTAAATGTTTTTATTTGATCTGGCCATGCCAACATAGGATTTCCGCCAAGTACTAAAAGAGCTTTTACTTGCCCTTTTCCTGGGGTTAATATTTCATCCGCCAGAGCTCCAGTTGGCAAACCAGCAGTGGATTCTTCTAGGTCCCTTACCCTAAGTTTTTTACCAAACCCAGTGGCGGGAGTAGATCCAGATCCTGCCGCAATAGGAGGAAAACCATTTACAAATACACCTACATTTTCTTTTAATTCACCTTCTCGTCTCCAATGCCCCATAAGCGACATAATTACCTTACCAAGGTATTCAGATAAATTTCCTGCGCCTGACATATTTGGACCGGTGCCAAGGCTTATATCAGCCTTTTTAAAAGAACCATAAAGCCTAGCAGCTTCGACAAGTTCCTCTTCAGTAACTCCAGCAAATTCGGCTACCTTTTTAGGCGTAAAAGGCTGAACGGCTTTAACAAGATCAGAAAAACCCTTGGTCTCTTTTTTTATAAAGTCTTTATCATGATAATCTTCCTGGATTATTGTTCTGATAATACAGGCCAATATTTCTCCATCGTATCCAGGGTTGCACTGCAAATGCAGATCAGCCTGTTTTGCCGTTTCAGTAACACGAGGATCAATGACAATTAATTTCATACCTCTTTTTTTAGCTTCATGTAAATTTTTTGCTGGATTTGCCCCAACTCCGCCAAGCATTGAAACAAGAGGGTTGGAACCCATGACTAAGAGGCCATCCCATTCTTTATGACGATAGCCACCAGCCAACCATATACCATGAAGAGCTGCTGTTATTGCTTTTCCTGGCTGGTCTATGGTAACACTTGTGAAGATCATCTGGCTTTTTATGGCTTTCATAAAGGCCAAAGCAAACGCATGAGAAGGAAAAGTGTTATATCCAAATGTTCCTATATATAATGCTACACTATCTGGACCATGTTCGCTTATTATCAATTCAATTTTTTTCGCCATTTCCTTGGCAGCAGTTTTCCACTCATAATCAACATATTCGCCTGAAGATTTTTTAAGTGAGTGCTTCAAGCGAGAAGGATAACTATGGTAATTTTGTAAATCTCTGCCTTTAGAGCAAGAAAATCCTGCATATGCTGGATTATCTTTATTGCCGTGGGTGGCGACAGGTTTGCCATCTTTAAAATCAACGATTAATCCACATTGCGCATGACAAGCCCTGCAAATTACATGTTTTTGCTCTAAAGACAAAATCTTATACCTTCTTAATTTTATTTATTAGCTCATTATATTTAAGAGCTAAGTTGCTTTTTTTTAATCTTTTTTGCTAAGGACCACTTATGAACTTCAGTAGGTCCATCATAAATTCTAAAAGCTCTTATCTCTCTAAAGAACTGTTCTACTATTGTATCGCCGCTAACGCCCATTCCGCCCATTACTTGAACGCATCTATCAGCAACTCTAAATAAAGCCTCAGAAACAGCGACCTTTGCCATTGAACTCTCAACATTTCCATGTTCTCCGCGATCTAATGCATCAGCGCACCAGTCAATTATTAGTTCACTTTGAGTTAAGTCTATCTTGTTCTCTGCCAACATGAAGCCTACACCCTCATGGTCTACCAAAAGTTTGCCAAATGCTTCACGCTTGCATGCATACTCTATAGCAATCTCTTGTGCTCTATGACCTAAACCTGTCCATCTCATGCAATGAGACAACCTAGCAGGAGCAAGTCTTATTTGAGCGAGACGAAAACCTTCGCCAGGTTTTCCAAGCATATTATCAGATGATACCCTAAGGTCCTTAATAAGAACTTCAGAATGCCCACCAGGCATTGAACTATCAATTGTATCTAATACTCTTTCTATTTGAACAGATGAGTTTGGTAAATCAACAAGAAACAAGCACGCTCCTTCATTAGAATTAGCCATAATAATTCCAACTTTTGCTCCATTAGCTCCTGTAATAAAAGTTTTCCGACCATTTATTACCCAATGATTACCATCAAGAACGGCAGTGGTTTTCATCATTGACGGATCAGATCCTGCTCCGCTTATTTTTGCTGGTTCAGTCATGAAAAATGCTGACCGAGCAATTCCTCTTTTTAATGGGTCTAAGAAATGCTTCTTCTGTTGCGCACTAGCTGCCTTACCTAAGAGAAACATATTTCCTTCATCAGGAGCAAATGTATTACAGGCAACTGAACCCAAGGGTGACAAGCCCGTAATTTTTAATAATGCAGCGGTGTCTCTTTGTGAGCGGTGATCACCATTTTTTAATATATGCGGAGTCATAAAACCAGCAAGACGAGCTTTATCCCTTAATTCGTTGACTAGGTCTTCATCAGGACCATGACCACCATTTCTGGGGTCCTTCTCATAAGGAACCACTTCATTTCTTATGAAAAATTCAATATCATTTAATAATTGAGAAAAATCAGACATCTAAAATCCATTACTTGTTGCAACATTGTCTACATGATAATTTGTATTACCAAACATTTTTTCGGATATCGAAACACGTTTTAAGTATAACCCGACATCATATTCATCTGTCATTCCGATGCCACCATGGAGCTGTATCGAATCATTAGTCACCAATCTAGAGACTTGCCCTGACTTTGCTTTTGCCATTGAACAGAACTTTTGAGCGTCAACATGATTTCCTTCTAATAAAATCGCTGCTTTAAAGTTTAGCGCTTCCGAGGTTTTAAGTTCAGTGTATAATTTGGCCATCCTGTGATGAAGTGATTGAAATGTTCCAATTATTTTTCCAAATTGCTCTCTCTGCTTTAAATATTCTAACGTTAAATCAAAAGCTGCTGCTGCACTTCCATATTGTTCAGAGGCATATATCAAAGACCCAAATGCATTTATTTTAGCATTTGCATCACATGACATTGGAGAAAGTCCAATAATGTTTTCTTCTAATATTTCATGATTAGAAAAACTTAACTTAGAAAATTTACGCCCATCGATTGTAGTAGAGATTTTTTGTTCGATACTTTTACTATTAGTGTCGACAATAATTAAGTAAACTTCATCTGAGCCTTCCTTTTGAACCTTAATAAGAACGTTATCAGCATTCTCGGAATTAACCACATCAGGTGCTATACCAGATATTATCAACTTAGAGTTTTCCTGTATTAATGTCGGGAAATCATTATTACTAAGGTTACCAAAGGAGGATGTTAAAATAGTTTTTCCAGAAGCAATTGAACTCAGCCAATGATTTTTTTGATTATGTGTCCCTAACAGATTGATGGCAAAACTTGATAATAACGCCGAGGAAATAATCGGCGATAACAACAATGATCGCCCAATATTTTCTGCCATTAAACAAGCTGATACTAAGCCTAAATTAGACCCCCCAAACTCCTCATCTATCAGTAAGCCAGTCCACCCCATTTCAGATAAACTTTTCCATGTGTCTGCTTGCATACTAACACCCGATGAAAGCATTTCACGTAAACTTTTTATTGTTTTGAGTTGCGATAAAAACCCACTCATTGATTCACGCAACATTATGTGATCTTCAGTCAGCATATTTATTTACTCGGTAAGTTTAAAAGTCGTTTGGCAATGATATTTAATTGAATTTCTGATGTGCCACCTAAGATAGTATAGGCCCTTGAATATAGCCAATTTGAAGCCATCGTTCTTGGCTGTCCATCTTCACCTAGCTTTAGGTCTTCTAAATCAGATACTGCGACTCTAAGTTCATATCCACGTTTAATAATTTGAGTAGAGGCATACTTTACGATTGAGGATTGCGAACCAATTTCTATTCCTGAATTTGATTGTGAGTCTAACAATTCTGCGAGTGCAGTACTTGCGGCGTCATCTATCAATGCAACAGATAAGTTCACCCTTGCAACAGGATCATTTAATTTATTACTTCCATTTAATCCTACTTGATTAATCGTAGTTTCAACTATTGGCAACTCGTACCCTCGACCATTAAGTGTGTACCCGCCTAAGCTTCCCCTCTCATGAGTAAGTAAGTACATACCCACTTCCCAACCTTGACCAAGACTTCCTACCATCGAGGGATTATCAGGACCGTAATATTTCGGAACTTTTACGTCGTCAAAGAACACCTCACAAAAGACTGATTTACCAGAAATAAGTTCAATTGGCCTTACTGTAATGGCTTCATCAGCCAAATCCATGAGTATGAATGAGATTCCTTCATGCTTTTTCACTTCAGTATTTGTTCTAACCATAGCAAATATCCAATCACTTTCATCAGCATTGGATGTCCATACTTTTTGTCCGCTTACTAACCAGTCATTTCCTGCGTCAATACATTTTGTTTTTAATGCAGCTAAATCAGAGCCAGCATTTGGCTCAGAGTAGCCCTGACACCATCTAATTTCACCACGTGCAATGGGAGGCAGATGTTTCAATTTTTGCTGTTTAGTTCCATACTTTAAAAGAGCAGGCCCAAGCATAGAAATACCATAACTATAGAGAGGCGCCCGTATACCGAGAGAACTCATTTCTTCTTTCAGAATATCAGCATTTAAAGCCGACATACCAGCACCACCAAATTCTTCTGGCCATGTGGGTACCGTCCAACCCTTTTCAATGCATTTATTTAACCATTGTTTTTGGGATTTAGACTCAAATTGCCACTTTTTCCCTCCCCAACAACGTCCTTCTGAACCAGTTTTTCCATCACGCATTTCCTGGGGGCAATTCTCAAGAAGCCACTCTCTACATTTAAGCCTAAAGGCTTGTGATGACTTTTCGTTTGGTTTGAGTAATGCAGCTTCCATTTCTATATCATGAACAACTTTATATTAAATAAATAGCTAACATTCCTATCAGGATAAACATTTAAAAAGCCTAGTATTTAACCTCACTAAATACAAAAATGGATAAATATCAATTTCGACCAGCTGCTTCGAAACCTCCGCCAATTATATATGCCTCATGCTGAAGTCTTTGTTCCATTAAGGACCATACTTCTGATGCAAGCTCCTCGCCTAAAGAACTCCCTAAGTCACCCAACAAAGATAAAATATTACTTGCAGACTGATATTTTTTTTCATCACTTTCATTAGAATCAAAATCTTTCAGCGCTTTTGAAATTTTATCAGAAGAGTGATCATTTGAAACAAATTTTTTAGCTACAGAAAGAATAGATGTTACTTCCTTTTTCATCCATTCTTTTTCATTTTCACTCCGTACCGCGCAGCTAGAGAGAACACCAATAATAGTATCAATTTGCGCATTTTTAACAGGGTCATTCAAACCTTGTTTGAGAGAAGTTCCCATTTCATGCGTTACTCCTCTTAAAATTTCAGATATAGAAGGTGAAATCAACATTACCGACTCCTTTTCATTTCTTCGACTATTTTAACAGCATTCATCCACATCGTGTGCTGATAGCTCGTAATAGACAGATAGTATGCAGCTAAAACTGATTGCGCCTGATTAGAGTCTTTTGCTAACGCATCGCTAGACTTCATCATCCCTCGGTGTGTACGAATTGATGAAATAATTAAAAAGTAAGCAGATGTTTCTGGGTTTATTATTTCTTTTGAAAGACCTGAAAAAGCACGATACTCATCATAAAACCCTTTAGGGTCAGCTGCAAGAATATCTGGGGGAATTGTATTGCAAACCATGGTTAACCAGCCTAAATCTTCTCGTGGATCGCCAATATGAGCCAGCTCCCAATCAACCAACAATGCATCTTTTTCGCTGTTAAGGGAAAGCATATTGCTTACCTGAAAGTCTCCATGAACTAGGCTCAGAGGTGCAGCAGGTGGACGGTTCTCATCAAGCCATTTTGCCATGTAACGTAAAAATGGACGAGATTTAGAGGATTCACTTTCTGTTTTTTTAAATAATTCAATTTGAGAAGTTAAATAATCCTCCCAGTTTGTAGGCGCATGCATACTGTTAGGCAATTTTTTTATATCCTGACCGTGAACCGAAGCAGCTGAGCGAGCTACTATACGATTTAAAGCCCCTAGTTTATTATCTTGCGTATCTCGACAAACATCTACAAATGGCCTCCCTGGTTCGGCTTTATAAATAAATGCCGCATTATCAAAAAAGTTACCCTTAACATCGGATGCAATAAGTTTTGGAGAGTTCACACCCTCATTTTCAGATAAGTAAACTAAAATGTCATTTTCAACCATGCGATCAATACGAACTATTCCAGTAGCGCCTAATGGGACATACTGCAAAACAATGTCTTCATCTCCGTTCTTAGTTCTTATTGAATATTTAAAGGTAAGGCGACTATAGCCACCAGAAATTGGAGAGATTTCTAACACTTTTGCCCCAACATAAATTTCACTAGCTGCAGCAAGACAAGCAATAGTCGCTTCTGGCAGTGCACTAATATCCATAATAGTCCTCCTTAAATATTATTTCTAGTTTACGGTTATAAAGTATTTTAAGTCTGCAACTAACGAGCCGTCCACCCACCATCTATTACAAGCTCAGATCCTACCATGTAACTAGACTCATCAGATGCAAGAAAAAGAACTGCATTTGCGATCTCATTAGGTTTAGCCATGCGCCCAATCGGCGTCATTTCTGAAAGCATATCTAATAAAACATCTACACTATCAGCAACACCCTCATTTACTAAATTCTGCATTCCTTGTTGCAATAAAGGGGTATGAACGAAGCCTGGGTGAACAGAATTTGATCGTATTGAGATATTTTTTGACGCAAATTCAACTGCAATAGCTTTGGTAAAAGAAGAAATGGCACCTTTTGAAGCATTGTAACCTGATGTATCAATATAACCAACCTTACTTAACATTGAGCTTATATTTACAATTGAAGCACCACCGTTTCTTTTTTCGCTAGCCTTGGCTAATATATCATAACAATGCTTAACGCCAAGGAATGCGCCATCAACATTTATAGACATAACACGACGCCAGTTCTTTAAGCTTGTTTTTTGCACTGGGCCTACACAATCAACACCAGCATTGTTAACCAGTATGTCAAGCGATCCACGCTCATCTTCAATTAGCTGTGCAACCCTTTTCCAATCTAATTCATTTGTTACATCAGCGTTAATGTAATTTATATTCGCATTCAAATCTTCACTAGGTTTATCTATATCTGTTATAAATACAGTTGAACCCTCTTCTGCTAGCCTGTTTGCAATAGCTAACCCAATGCCCTTGAGCCCCCCAGTAACTAGGGCTGTTGTATCCTTACACCTCATACCCCCATCATCCCTGCTGTAGTTGCACCATCGATATTATAAGAGGCACCAGAAATAAATGCTGCCTCATCACTACCTAAATAAACAACCAGACCAGCTATCTCATCTACATGCGCCATACGCTTCATGGGGGCCATGCCTTCAAACATAGCCCGAGCAGCATCAGCGTCTGGAGCACCCGCGATAACTCCCTTAATCATGTCTGTTTCAACAACTCCAGGGTGAATTACGTTGCACCTAACTTTTAATCCTTGGCCTGCACAATGAACAGCTGTCGATTTTGCAAGAGCAATATGAGCGCCTTTAGTTGTGGAATAAGTTACAAAATTGCCCAAGGGTATGTGAGCATTCATAGAACTATTTAGTATAATAGAGCCATTAGGGCCATCAGGGTTTTCTCTCATTAAACGCACTGCCATCTGCGCTGTAAGCATGGCACCTGTTAGGTTGATCGCAACCAACTTATTCCATACTTCGATCGTTATATTTTCTATATCAGTATCACCCATCTCTGTCCCGGCATTAGCGAATGCAATATCTAAACGTCCATATTGCGTTTTAATAATCTCTGATATTTTTTCATATCCCGAGGAGTCTGTGACATCATGATTAATAAAGTGAGAGCCAGTTTCTTTCGAAATAACCTCACCTGCAGTATCATTTCGGCCAGTAAAAATTACTTTTGCTCCCTCGGCGATTAACCGGTAGACAGTAGCTTTGCCAATACCAGAAGTTCCTCCAGTTATGAAAGCCACTTTATTCGCAAGACGTGACATTTATTCCTCCCTTTTAGCCTACTTTTACACAGCTTAAATATTATAGTAACTATGCAATAGATAAGGTATCTTAAATTTAATTTCTAATTAAATGCAACAGCAGAGTTGATAGATATAGATTTTAAACTTATAGAGAAATTGAAAGCTTATTAAAAGTAAACCTGATGAACCTGATAGAAAATATTAAAAAAATACGAATAAATAGTGTTGATGACATTAAACCTTCAGCCGAGCACTTCCGTGATATAGTTCAAGCTCTTTGCGGTTTAAAAATAGCAGCAAGTCATAATATCGCTAGATCAAATACACCAATTGATAAGTCAGGAGAGCTACTTGCAACCTCAGTCTTTGGTTGGGAGGGGACTAATAAAGACTGGTGGAAAACAGAGAGCCTTGCCCTAAATTCACCAATTGTAACGGCTTGCAGATACGAAAATGAACCCTTCTGGATAAATGATCAAGGTATTCATTCAAGAATAGAGAATAATTTTTTAAAAGAAATAGATTTAGTTAAATTCTCTCAAAGAGCAATGACGCATGCAGCAATCGTTGTTCCAGTCCATATGCCTTTCGGGCAGATAGGGGCAGTGAGTTTCAATCCACTATCAAGAGATCACCATGACTTAACCGAATTCTATAACAAATACTCTGAAGAGCTCGGCATTTATAGTCACTCATTCATTAATAGTTATGTCAATGTATCAGCTCGAACTCCACTGCTCCCTATAAAATCTAAATTATCTCGCAGAGAGGTAGAGTGTCTTCGCTGGGCAGCTTTGGGTAAAACAGATCATGAGATAAGTCTTATTCTAGAGCGAAGTAGAGCTACAGTGAGATTCCACATTCACAATGCCACAACAAAGCTTGATGCAGTAAATAAAAGCCAAGCAGTTTTTAAAGCGACTCAACTCGGTTACATATCAATTAAAAGGTAATATCTATTTATTTGCTTTTGACTGAGCTTCGCAAGCTCTTATTGCTTGCTTTGGATTAAAATAATATGGACGAATTTCACACACCTTATCCCCTTTAAATAAGGTAACTTCCATCATTTCAATAGGCTCTAAATTATCATCACTGAGAAGCAAAGTTACTTTATTTGCAACAGAATTTGTACCCACTAGCATTTCTCCCCTTTCCATACCAACAACACCCATTGTTTCCATAACTATTGGAAATAGTTTTCTTAGACATTGTTTGCCAGTGTATAATCCTGCGAAAGGTAAAAGCTCAGCTTCTTCTACTCGGAAGTCATCCGTCAAAAAAGATTCTACTTTTTCAAAATCACCAACAGCAGAGGCGTTATACATGGCTTCAACAATTGCTTTTAAGTCTGTCATAAAAATTCTCCCTAAAACTTATTGACTTAATTTTCTTTTTTTGTGCACCTATCGAAATTGTTAGCTAATGCAAAGTTAAAGGTTAATGCACATTACCCATAAAAGGAAACAAAAATGATTACAATTATAGGACGTCTAAATATTGAACCTGCAGTCATGGAAAATTACGACAGAGATGTTAAAGAGCTTAGCTCAAAAGTCATAAAAGAAGATGGATGCCATTTTTATTCATTGGTGGTAGAGGACAAAGAAAATGGAGTGGTAACTATCGCAGAAATTTGGCGCGATGAACCAGCACTATTCGTTCACTGGGGACAGCCATGGGTAACAGATTTCATGGAAAAGTATGGTGCGAAAGTAACTGGCTCAACATTAAAAATGTATGATACAACAAATGAACGAGACCTACCAAGCTAGAATTTATTAGGATTAAAAACATGGAAAACAGATACTGGCAATTAAATAATCACCCACAGGGAATAGACTTTGCTTCTGCTCTTACATTAGAAATTCAAAAAAAACCAAATCCGCAAGATGGCCAAATACTCATTAAAAATGAATATTTATCTCTGGATGCAGGAACTAGAATGTGGATGACATCTAGAACAGATGGTTACCAGCCACCTTTACCTTTAGGCTCCATGATGGTTGGCTTATGCCTAGGAGAAGTTATTGAAAGTAAACATCCTAATTTCAAGATAGGAGATTATGTAAGAGCATTCGGAAATTGGGCTGACTATTCATGCGTTGACCCAATTATGACTGGAGCAATAAAAGTTGATAGAAATATTTCAGATATACGTCAGCATTTCGGCGTGCTGGGTATGAATGGGTGGACTGCTTTGTGGGGTTTAACAGAAACAGCAAAAATTAAAAAAGGTGACAATGTACTAATATCGGCCGCTGCTGGTTCTACAGGAATTCTAGCATGCCAAATTGCTGCCAATGCAGGTTGTAATGTTTACGCTCTTAGCGGCAAAGATAGCAAATGCAGATATTTAGAGAAAAATATGGGGGTTAAGCGTGCTTTCAATTATAAAACTGAAGATTTAGGTAACGAATTTTCAAAAATTCCAAATGGCATAGATGTCTATTTTGATAATGTTGGAGGCCCAATACTTGATAATGCTCTACCTAATATGGCATTATACGGTCGCATAGCAATAAGTGGCCTAATTTCTGACTATGAAAAAGACAAACCAACTGCACCGCAAAGGTTTGACCAAATATTGATGAAAAGACTCACTATCACAGGGTTTTTCTCACCAGACTTCATGGATCAAGGGCCAAGGTTAACTAAAGAATTGTCATTAATGCTAAAAAACGAAAGCATTAAAATGCCTTTTGATCAAACAGATGGACTTGAAAATATGCTAACAGCATATAGCAAACTGTTTACGGGTGAAAATATAGGTAAAGTATTGCTTCAACTATAATTATTATGCAGTCATTCCGCCATCAATTACAAATTCACCGCCAGTAATATACACCGCTTCATCAGAAGCTAAGAAAAGAACTAAATTGGCGACCTCATCAGCTGTACCAAACCTTCCCATTGGTACAGATGCCGCAACAGCTTCGTAAAATTCTGCATTATCACGCTTAGCATCATTTTGTATATTAGTGTCAATCATACCAGGATGCACAGTATTAATTCGAATATTGTCCTTGGCAGTTTCAAGAGCTGCTGTCTTTTGCATCAGCCTCACACCCCCTTTGGAGGCAGCATATGCATAGCACCCTGCAAAACCTTTCAAACCCACAATAGAGGACATAGAAACAATTGCTCCGCCTTCACCTATCTCGCGCATAAGTGATATAGCTCTTTGAGTTCCATAATAAACACTATTCATATTAATGTCTATTTGCTTATGATATGAGGCAGGAGTTAACTCATCTAGAGTTCCTAGCATTGCTATTCCAGCATTATTTATAAGAATATCAATTCTTCCATGATCTTTTTTTATTTGGTTAAAAACTGTGTCCCAATCTCCCTCTGATGCAACATCATGAATAATACCAATAGCATTTCCTCCGGCTGAATTTATTTTTTTAACTGCTTCATCTAAACCTTCTTTATTGATGTCGGTAAGATATACAGTAGCGCCTTCTTTCGCTAGTCTTTCTGCACACGAATAACCTATGCCAGGTCTTGATGCAGCTCCTGTTACGAGAGCTATTTTTCCTTTTACACGGTTAGTCATCTTCATCCCCTTAAATATTTTCTTGCCATATTATGTTAAATAGTACTTATTAATACCCCGCAAAAAAGTTAGTTGTAAAATTTTAAATAAAATAGAGTTTTACTGTAAATACAGGGCAATCTAATGACATCTAATCGCAAATTTATTTTAAAAAAAAGACCTCAAGGAACGCCTAAACAAGAAGACTTCGAATTGATTACTGAAAATATACCAGATTTGGATAACGGTTCAATATTAATTCGCAACCATTTCATTTCTCTGGACCCTGCGATAAGGGGTTGGCTTGACGATGCGCCATCATACCTCCCCCCAGTGAAAATAGGAGACTCTGTTCGTGCAACAGCAATTGGGCAAGTAGAAGCTTCAAAAAATAACAACTTTAAACCAGGAGAATGGGTATTAGGCTTAAATGGAATAGAAGAATTTTCTATTGTTGAAGAAGGTGGTTTTACAGCTCATATAGATAACAGTATTGTTCCTTCACCCACAAACTATTTGTCAATCTTAGGCGCCGTAGGAATGACAGCATATTTTGGTTTGCTTGATGCAGGTAAACCTAAAAAAGGAGAGACGGTTCTTGTCTCTGGTGCGGCTGGGGCAGTTGGTTCAGCAGTTGGTCAAATTGCAAAAATAAAAGGCTGCAGAACTATCGGTATAGCAGGTGGCCCAAAAAAGTGTGAAAGGTTAATCAAGGATTATGGTTTCGATGCAGCTATCGATTATCGGGATAAAGATTCTAATAGTCTTGGAAAAGCTATATCTGAAGCAGCACCAGATGGAATAGATATTATATTCGAAAATGTTGGTGGTGAGATTCTTGATGCCAGTTTATTGTCAATTAATGAACATGCCAGAGTAGTATTGTGCGGACTTATTTCTGAATATAATACGGAACATAAAGGCGCAAAGAACTTGTGGCAACTGATCGTAAAACAAGCTGTTATAAGAGGCTTTTTAATTCGTGACTATGCCCCCAGGTTTGCTGAGGGCGGAATCGAAATGGCTAAATGGATAACAGATGGAAAAATAAATTTTGATGAACACATAGAAAAGGGTATAGAAAATACATTTGATGCTTTTATGCTTTTATTTTCTGGTGGAAATAATGGAAAACTCATACTTGATATCAGACCATAATAAAAAAGAGATAGACTATGAAAAATGAAGCCGCCCTACAAAATGTAGCCGAAAAGTTAGTAGAATATGCCTCTGAAGGAACAACATTCAAAACTGATAAAATTACCACCGTACCTTATGCAGCCTATACAGATAAAGATATATGGCAAAAAGAAGTGGATAATATTTTTAAAAAGTTGCCTTTATGTTTGGCAACAACTGCTGAATTAAAAGAGATTAATTCATATAAAGCTATGGAAGCCATCGGACTACCCATTCTCATGACCCGTGGTAAAGATGGAAAAGTAAGAGCCTTTCTTAATGTTTGCGCACACAGAGGCGCCCCTGTAGCAAATAACGGGTGTGGCCAAAAGTCAAGATTCACATGTAAATATCACGGCTGGACATATACAAATACAGGGGCGCTCATGGGCGTGTCTGAGCAAAAAACCTTTGGTGAAATCAAAAAAGAGTCGCGCGGACTACGCGAATTACCTTGTGAAGAAAAGGCTGGTTTAATATTTGTAATATTAACTCCTGGTGAGCACATGGAACTTAACGATTTTATGGCCGGCATGTTAGAAGATTTAGAAAAAGCTAACTTTAAAGATTGGGCTTACCTAGGGAAACGGGAAATTGAGGGAGCAAATTGGAAAATTGCATTTGATGGCTATTTGGAAGGTTATCACTTCTCTCAATTGCACCCAGAAACTATACACCCCCGCACGATATCAAATCTAACCCATTATGAAGCTTTTGGTCCGCACATGCGCATTGGTTTTGCACAAACAGAAATTAAGGAAAAACTGGAATCACAGCCTAAGGAAAGCTGGGGTAAAATGGAAAATAACGGTTTCGACTTCGTAAGAATTTTATTTCCAAACGTTTCAATATTTTTAGCTCCAGAAATAACACAAATCGCACAACTATTCCCAGGAGAAACACCTGATAAAAACAAAACGATTTTAAACTTTTATAGAAAATCTCCTCCAAAAGATGATGAAGACAAAGCGGGTCTCGAAGGAATGATGGATTTCTTGAAAATGGTTGTTCTAGAAGAAGACTATATGATTGGTGACCTAATACAAAAAGGCCTTGAGTCTGGAGCGCACGAATCTATTATTCTAGGTCAAAACGAGAGAGGTAACCAATTCTTTCATGAGTGCCTAGCTTGGTACATTGGGGGTGATAAAAATATTCCCAAGCCAACCCTCTAACGGTAGTTACGAAGCAGACAAAATATTCACTGCACTAACGCCTGGTGACCCATACACATGTGTGTAACCTACTTGAGGTGAGTTTAGCACTTGTCGTAAGCCAGCTTGCCCTCTTAATTGAAGACAAATTTCATAGATTTGCCGTAATCCTGATGCTCCAATAGGTTCACCATTAGCTATGCAGCCTCCGTCAGTGTTTACCGGAATTTTTCCAGATATTAAGGTCTCTCCATTTTGTATTAAGCTCTCTTGATCACCGTGTTTACAAAAACCATTTTCAGCAAGATGCATGATTTCCGCCCCTACTTCAGTATCTTGAATTTGCAACACATCTATATCATCTGGACCTATTCCAGCACTTTCAAATGCTGCTTTGGCAGCATTTGAAGTTGCCGTTGGTTTTATATCTACTGCTAAGCAAGTATCATAAACTTCAAAACTACCATAATTCTTTGTTCGCATTTCTGTTGCCTCCAGAAACACTGCCTTTGCCCCCATTTTTCTAACTTCAGTTTCCGAGGTTAATATTAATGCAGCACCCCCTTCAGCAGGACTACAGAACATATATTTTCTTAAAGGGTCACTAATCATTTTTGATTCAGCAATTTCTTTATAAGGCACAATGTTTTTACGCCATGCATTAGGATTGAGTGAACCATTTTGAAAAGCTTTTTCCGCAACCTTCACCAAGGTATCATTTGAAATATTATAATCATGCATATATCGCTGTAATTTGAGTGCAAAAAATTGTGTTGTTACCATTAACCCTGTTTCAGAAACCCATGAAGGTACTCCATTATTTTTGGCACTCGGTGAAAAAGCTCCACGTTCATGTTTATCAAAACCGAGTGCCATAGCATACTTTGCTGCACCGGACTTTATAGCATTAGCAGCAGCAAATAATGAACTACCCCCTGTTGCACACCCTGTGTATAAATTAATGAATGGAAGACCTGTTAACCCAAGCTGGTTTGTTGCTGCCATAGCATGTCCAGAAGAGCGTGAGCCGCCAAAGGCAATTCCAATATCACTCCACTTAAGATCGGCATCGTTGAGTGCTTTTCTTGCTGCAAATACCCCTTGATCAAGGCCTGACATGCCGGGCGTGCGACCAAATGGGTGCAGACCAATTCCTATAATTGCTACGCGTTCCATTTATCCTTTTTTCACCCCAAATTCAAAAGTAGGAAGAGTTTCTCCATTAGGTTTCTTGAGAGTTGAAGTTTTTAATTCCATTAATTGACCAATTTCAAATTTTAAATCATTTACCTGAAGTCTAGATTTTATTTTAACTCCGCATGGCATTTCAATGAACCCCACGCCATAGATTTTAAAGTTTTCTTTATTTTCATGCAAGAAATATGGGGCTTTAGGTGGAAGATTTTGCATTGTCCATGACCATAAACTTCCTACAGTTCCAAAATTCTTATCTTCCATCATAATTGAAGAGCAGTTAGAACATGATTTTGCTTTAGGAAAAAAGCATTCCTTACATTTACTACATTGCGACCCTATTAAGCCATTATCGTCAAAGATTAAGTTATTCTGTAAGTTGTCCATGATAAAGTTTTAGCACTATTTGACAATAAGTCGCCCCCTTCAAAAAGTCAGTATAATAGATTATCAAGATGTGGTTGATGCTAATTAAAAGGATGCTTGATATGACTGAAATAAATCGTCAGTGGCTTATAAATGGTA
>JABGVR010000077.1 GCA_018645985.1 Hellea sp.
ATCAAGAATAGAAAAAGAGAGCAGGCAATGGATGACGACTGGTAGTCAATGCACTACCTATGATAATCTAATATTTAAACTCTCCAGTATTTTAGGAATTTTCTTTTTAACCTTAAAAAAGCCTTTGTTTGCGAATGGCCATATCTCTTTATCCCACTCGCGTAATATATAGGATATCTCTATTTGGTTTTCCAGCAGCAAAGGCATAGCTTTTTTAATTGCATCCGCTGTTGGGCCTGTTGGTGCATAGTGCATCAATATATTACGAACGCCTTGCTTTTTGCAGATAGATAATAATTCAGAGGCCCAGTCTTTTTCTATTATTTTATTATCTGGACCAAATTTCATAAGTGAGCTTTCAAGAGCTCCTCTTGCAAATTCCGAAATATTTTTATTTATAGTATTTACCGATCTCAATGCTGTTGACTGTAGCCCAACCGCTCCTGTGATATTTAAGTTTTCTGGAAAACACTGTTCGGTCTGGCAATCATCTTCATGGACGAGTAGCAAATATTTATCTGCTTGATGTAAATCTGATGCTGGAAGCACATTATCAATGATATCATATTCTGGTTCGCTTAAAGGATCTGCAGAGTCTTCTAGTTGGCCTTTTGGATTAAATCTTCCGCACGTAAAGCGTTCTATATTATCAGCCCGCGCAAGATAGGATTTCCCCTTTGTATGAAGGCCTGCAACCCATCTCCAAGAGAGGGTGTTACTAGCAGCGTCACCATCAATTAAATTACAAAGAAAAAAATCGGCTCCTAGTTCCCAAGGTAGCTTTAAAGTAAAAATCCAAATACTCGCAAACCACATGCGTGCGTGGTTGTGAAGGTAACCAGTCTCCTTGAGTTCATTTACCCAAAAGTCAAAACATTTAATTCCTGTTTGTCCGGCAAGGGCTTGCTCGTAAGCTATATTTAAAAATTTATTTTTACTTATTAAGCCTAGCTGATTGTTGAGTTCAGATTTATATTTTTCCCAAACATATGGTCTATGCTCCATCCAGCCTTTAAAATATGATCGCCAAAACACTTCTTGTATATATTTTTCAGAATCCCGTAAACTATGCTTAGCTAACACACTTGAGACAACTTCTCTTTCTGTTATTAGGCGATGCCTCAGATAAGGAGATAATAAAGAAACTGATTTATGGTTGTTTGGGCCATAATCATAATTACGGAACTGGGTATAATTCGAACCCGATATATTTAAAAAAATATCCAGCCGGTTTAGGCCCTCCTCTCGAGTTGCTACCATGGCCATACTTAGTGCCTTATCTTAGTTCTAGAGTTTTGTGATCTGCGGCTACCGTGTTTGTCGTAGATATTCTTTGCAATTTCACGATGCCCTTGTTTTTTACGAATTGCATATATTTGTGCTTTAGCTTTTTTTGCGGCCTCTAAGTGGTCCACAATTCTATGTGGATATTCATGGCTGGTATTTTGCTCATAATCCGGCCACTTCCATGGCTCTTGAATGAAAGAGTCTGGGATATCAACTAGCTCAGATAACCATTCGCGAGTGAAAGCGTTAGTAGGGTCCTGATCATAACCCTGCTTTACTGGGTTATAAACCCGTAAAGTATTAATCCCAGTTGTTCCTGATTGCATCTGGACTTGCTGCCAGTGAATTCCAGGCTCATAGTCTGTGAATTTTTTAGCAAGAACTGAACCTGCCACGCGCCAGTCTAGCCAGAGGTGATAACTAGAAAAAGCCATAAGCATCGCTCGCATTCGGAAATTTATCCATCCCGTAGAATTTAAAGACCGCATACAAGCATCAACAAAAGGGAATCCAGTTTTGCCCTCACTCCAAGCCTTTAGACGAATACGTGCTTCAGGATTGTTGAAAGGGTCATCTCTCAAGTCATTATAAAAGGGGTGGATAGCTTCCAACTGATGTCTCGGGGTATCTTCGAGTTTTTGAATAAAGTGGCAGTGCCAATGTAGCCTTCCGTTAAAAGAAGACATTGAGCCTCTCCAACTACCTACAGGTTGGCCTTCACTAGCCATATGCTTCAATTCTCTTTGGCGCAGCCAAACCGACTGCGCAGTTTCTCTCATAGAAATCGTTCCAGACGATAAAAATGTCGACATGCGGGAGCACTCCCATTGTGCAGTTATGGGACTACTCATTCCCTTTTGGTAATTTTTACCCCTTTCATCAAGGAAACTGTTCAGGGTTTTAATGGCCTCTTCATGGCCCCCTCTTTGGCGCCCGGGGCAGACATCTTTCAATCCAAGCTCCTCTTGTGTTGGAATATTGAAAGTTGGTTTTTTAAAATACGGCACAAGTGAGCTTGGCGTTGGTACTGGTTCAGCGGACATAAAATGGTCCCATTTTTTTGCCCAGCCATCTCTATTTATTAATCCGCGTTTAACTCCAAATTGGGCATATTCTTTCCAGTCACAATTAAATTTTTTAACTAAACTCTTAATCCGTAGATCACGCTGATATGTCCAAAAATTACCTGTTTCTTGATGGGATATAATTGACCTTGCTTCAGTTTCTAAAATTAGCTTCTCTAAAATCTCCTCGGCTTTTCCCTTATATATAACTAATGGAGCACCTAAAGCAGTAAGCTTATCATTTAAATCCTCGAGACTGTCTTTAATAAATAGCCATTGGCGTCCGGAAGTATCAGGCAGCTTCCAGTAATCAGGCTCTATAATATATAGTGGAATAATTTGACCGAACTTACTACCCAGATAAAGCGGCATGTGGTCATGCACGCGCAAATCTCGCTTAAACCATATGATAGCAGGTGAGTTTTCTTTAGTATCCACAATAAAGCATTAATCTAAGCTAGGTAATTCAAAATAGTTTCGCTGCGTGCTTGCTAGCTCGACCACTCACACGTTTTCTCCACATACGAAAGCTACTTGGTTGCATATGATTTCGCATAATTTTGATAATTTCTTTTTCTGCCAAACCAGATTGAGCTTTTATGTTATCAAAGCTTGTCTCATCGTCCCAGGCCATAGCCACCAGCTCGGAGTCTGTAATACAGCCGTCGTCCGCTCTTCGCGCGGAGGGAATGAAGTTATCAGGGAATTTTTTAACCATGTTATGAGTACGCATTATCCTTTCAAAAAGTTCGGAAATATGTGTCTTAATAAAATAAATTCTAGTGAGCTTGACCTAATAATATTTGTTGGATAACAGTTAGTTATACATAATTTGGGGAATTTATGATTGAGCTAATATACATAAGCGACACACCTAATACACTTGATCAATCGACTATTTTTGAAATACTTAATTCATCACATGCCAAAAATAAGCTTAATGACCTTACTGGACATTTATACTATGATGGTAATAGTTTTTTACAAATTATTGAAGGAGAAGAAAATGCTGTACGCTCCTTATATGAAAAAATAAAAATAGACCCTCGGCATACTAATGTAGAAACCCTTTATGAAAACGAAATTAACGAAAGAGCTTTTGAAGGTTGGGAAATGGCATTTAAAGAATTAGAAAGATCAACCGTTCAAAACTCTATGGTCATGTTCAACAAGTTAAAACAAAATAGCAAACGACACATTCCTAATTTTGGCGCAGGGCTTTTCGGATTATTGAAAGACTCAATTAGCTAATGTCTTTGCTATGCCGGTAAAGTGCTAACCCCTGACAACAAGGTAACATTCCCGCCTGCAGCAGTCGTATCAATACAAACATGTCTTTCAATTATACACTGCTCACTCATATTTTCTTCAAGCATTAGTAGAATTATAGGTCCGTGTCTTTTTGATAAAGCAATACGAATTTTCTTTAAATTCCTGCTATTTCCCCAAAAGGCAACTGCTTGTATGTCAGTTAATGTCTCAAGGTATGAAAAACTTTCATCATTTTCCAAATAACTTTTTCTTAAGATAGCCTCACATCCATTCAGCTGGGCAATTCTAACTTGTTTTTTAACGTCACTTGGCTCAGGCCCCAGACAAAGGATTTTGCCTCTAGGGTAATTATACGTTTTATTAGACTCTCCCGTTGGCCCATTCATTTCTCTAATACAGGCAACCATATTCTTTCTCGGGTGTTGTTTTACTGAAGAGTTCTCTGAAGTAGTAAACCGCTTAACGTATCGCGGCCCTCCCGCTTTTGGTCCAGTTCCTGATAGGCCCTCGCCACCAAAAGGCTGGGATTCAACAACTGCTCCAGTCTGATTTCTATTTATATATATATTTCCTACTTTCACACGCCGTGATATCAATTCTACTCTATTATCAAGCCTGGTATGCAATCCAAAAGTTAACCCATAACCAGCTCCATTTATATTATCTATGATTGAAGGTATCTGCTCTGGCCTAAACTTTGCAATATGCAAAATTGGCCCAAATATTTCAGACTTTAAATTATTAATGCCGTCAACAGATATTATTTTGGGTCCTATGAAGTAACCAACATTTGGGGCCTCGTGTGAAAAAATTAAGCGTCCATCTCTTTTTGCGGCTTGAACATACCTGGAAATAACATCATAGGATTTTTTATCTATAATTGGACCTATATCGGTTTCGGTTTCCCAAGGACATCCAAGTAATTGCTCTTTAATTGCTGCCATTAGCATATGTGTAAATTTCTGCTCTATATCTTCTTGCACATACAAAACTCTAAGTGCAGAGCACCTCTGCCCTGCACTATGAAACGCTGAGGTAATAACATCTTTTACCGCGTGCTCTAAAAGTGCAGTTGAATCTATAATCATTGCATTAATGCCGCCGGTTTCAGCAATAAAAGGTGCATCCGGTGAAAGGCAATTAGCTATGTTTTTATTTATTGAACGAGCCGTCGAAGTTGATCCCGTAAAGCATACGCCTGCTATATTTACATTAGACACTAATTTCTTTCCAACAATTTCTCCTCTGCCTAGCAACAGCTGAAGTGTGCTTTTTGGCACACCTGCTTCATACAATAAATTAACAGCAAAATGTGCAATTATAGGTGTTTGTTCTGCTGGTTTAGCAAGAACAGCGTTGCCAGCAGAGAGGGCACCAGAAATTTGTCCTGTAAAAATCGCTAAAGGAAAATTCCAAGGAGAAATGCATGTTATTATACCTCTTGCTACCCTGCTTTCCTCTTGATTTATTCTTACACATTCTGAAGCATAGTAACGAAGAAAATCTACTGCTTCCCGCAACTCTGCTACAGCATCTAAAATAACTTTTCCCGCCTCACGGGTTAATATAGCAATTATTTGCCCTGCATTTTCCTCATAAAGATCAGCAGCCTTATTTAAAATTTTAGATCTTTTTTCAACGGAACAACTTTGCCACGGTCTGGCGTTCTCTATAGCTAAGTTTACATCTTCTATTGATGCCTCTACAGCCCTCCCCACTCGCTCACTTGGATTAGAGGGATTATATATACTATATATATTTTTACCCTTAACCGTTCCATTTATAAAAGAACTAACTTTCCACTCAATTGCTTTAAATGGAGCTCTTTCACTATCAATAATGGAAAGGTCAGCAAAATCATTTAGGTTCCACCCTTTTGCATTCTTCCTATTTGGTGAATATATATTTACAGGTAGCGGTATACTTGGTGATAAGCCCTCTAAACCGTCTAGTTGGTCAAAAGGGTCTCTTATAATATCATCGACTAGGTTGTTCTTATCTAACACTTGATTAACAAAAGAAGAGTTTGCTCCATTTTCTAAAAGTCTTCTTACAAGGTACGCCAATAAATCTTCATGCTTACCCACTGGTGCATAAACTCTACATGACGTTTGATTTGTTGACATGACTTTTTTATGTAGCGCGGCACCCATCCCGTGCAACCTTTGAAATTCAAAGGGTTTTCTATTTTCACATAACTCTAAAACACTCGCCATTGTGTGCGCGTTATGCGTTGCAAATTGTGGAAATAAATGCCCCCCATCATCGAGCAATTGTTTGGCGCAGCATATGTAGGATACGTCTGTTGCCGCCTTTGTTGTAAATACAGGGTAATAACTAGTCCCGTTAACTTGCGCTATTTTAATTTCTGTGTCCCAATAAGCGCCTTTCACTAGTCTAACCATTATTTTTCTATTGTACTTACATGACAAAGCTGAGAGCCAGTCAATTACCGCCGATGCAGATTTATTATAAGATTGCACAACTACGCCCAGCCCAGCCCATCTTGCGAGTTTAGGGTGTATTACTAGTTGTTTAATTATGTCTAATGAAAGCTCTAATCTATCAGCCTCCTCTGCATCAATAGTAACGCTGATATTTAAATCTTTTGCTATTAACACTAAAGCTAGAACTCGTCCCATAAGCTCATTCATTACCCTTTGTGACTTACGAGTCTCATAGCGGGGATGAAGAGCTGATAGCTTTAAAGAAATTCCAGGGTTTAGCAGAATATCCTCACTTTTAGCCTCTAGGCCTATCCTTTCTATTGCCGCTTTATAGCTATTGAAATACTTCTCGGCGTCCTCCTCAGTTATTGCTGCTTCGCCAAGCATATCGAATGAATACAACGTTCCTTTAGGCTGGTTAGACGCAGAACTATTGATAGCCTTTTCAATACTTTCACCGAGTACGAATTGTTTTCCCATTAATTTCATAGCTCTTAATATGGCAACGCGAATTACTGGTTCTCCCAACCGACTAACTGCTGTTTTAAGCAAATTCATTAGATCAGGTGATTGCCCTCCATTCAGAATTTTTCCAGAAAGCATCAATGCAAATGAAGAGGCGTTAAGGGCTAATGAGTTAGAATTCCATAAGTGTTTTTCCCAGTCGGTAGGTGCAATTTTATCTCTTATAAGCTCATCGATTGTCGTTTTATCTGGAACTCTTAGCAGTGCTTCTGCCAAGCACATTAAAGCTAATCCTTCATCATTTGATAGGCCGTATTCACTTAAAAGGATTTCCATTAATCCCATCGTTCCATCGGCCCTCAAGTAATTAACTAACTCATGAGCACGGGCCTTAGAATTTTCTCTCTGAATATCAGTTATTTTAAACCTTCTACGCAGTTGGTTTAAAACAAGTCTTTCCTCACTCCTTGCAAGATGAGGAATCCTTTGTCTCAGATTTAATAGATCAGTCATATGTAGCCTAAACGATTAATTCTAAGTTTTTATAGCATTATTGAAAAAGGTCTTTAGACTTAAATCATATTAATATTAGACTTATAAACTTTTTATTATTAATATAAGAGGTCTTATGGATATAAATAACAATAAAGAATATAAAATAGACCGTGTTGATAAAGAGATAATTAGGCTTCTATCATTTGACGGGCGCTTATCTGTTGCTAATATAGCCAGGCGCATAGGGGCGTCTAAAACCCCTGTTCAAGTAAGATTAAAAAGACTGCTTAAACAAGAATATATTTTAGGGTTTCGCGCAATTCTAAATCCAAAAAAACTTAAAAAAGAACACATTGCTTTTACCGAAGTTAAACTTTTAGATACTAGGGAAAAATCTCTTAATGAATTTAACCGTGCTGTTATTGAAATACCTGAAATTGAACAATGCCATATGATCGCTGGCTCTTTTGATTACTTATTAAAAACAAGGACCAAAGACATAGTGTCATACAGGTATATTTTGGGGGAAGCAATTTCGTCTCTGCCCAATGTATCAAGCACTTCTACTTTTGTAGCGATGGAGTCTATTAAAGATAATAGCTTTTAAAGCGTTAAAACTCAAAAGCGTTTTCTGGTGCCTTGGTGGGTTTAGTTAATGGGTTATTATTTAAAGCCGCTTCAGCTAGTACTGAATCAAAAAATTCCCATACCTCTGAAATTAAACCGTCTTTAAACCCAAACATATGACAATAAGTTTGATTATAACGTACACCATTTAATGCTTGTCCGTCTGCTTGCATAATAGTTACAACTCGGTGTTCATCAGCGCATACAATTTTTAGTTTTGTACAAAACTTGAAAGTATCCATCTGCAGCATGCCCATAACTTTTGGAAAGATATCATTTACTAAAGTATCTTTTCCTTGAAACCGGCCTGAAACAGGGGTTGTTCCATGAACATTATAGATAACATCATCACGCTGCACAGCAAGCATTGCATCGGCATCGCCAGCCTCTAAGGCTCTATACCATTCTTTAACCAGCTTTTTTTGTGCTTCTCTCTGTTCCATCGTCTCCGGCTCTCTGTAATTTTACTAGGGCGTGTCCCTAACTTAGTTAGAGTGTAATTATTGGACATTTCAAGGGCATCAGTGAAGCTACTAAAACTACTAGCTAAGAATAATTTTACTTGTTTTGTCACCCTTAATGCGCTTGCTATCAGGCCACTCACCCGTTGTCATATATATTATCTCTTGGGCAATATCGGCAACATTATCCCCCATCCTCTCAATATTCTTTGCAATAAATAGTACATGCATACATGCCGGTATATTACTTGTATCCTCCATCATATATGTAAGAAGCTCACGGAAAAGTGAGTTATGGGCCATATCTACTTTTTCGTCCTGATCGCGCACAATTTTTGCGAGTTCGCTATCACGAGATTTATGTGCCTTTAGAATATCTTCTGTCATGCCTTGAACAAGTTCGCTCATACGAATTAAAGTTTCGATTGGACCGATTTCGGCTTCAGCCTTTGCAATTGTCCTTGTTCTCTGCGCCATATTTCTTGTTAAATCGCCCATTCTCTCAAAATACCCAGCGCTCTTTAGGGTGGTAAGCACATAACGTAAGTCTAATGCAAATGGCTGCCGCAAGGCTAAAATTTTAATCGCTAAATCATTGAGCTCTCTTTCGAGTTCATTAAGTTGCTTGTCTCCCCTTACAACTTTTTTAGCAAGGTTACGATCTTCCTTACGAAGTGCTCGGGTGGCATCTTTGAGTTGTGACAAAACTATACTTCCCATCTCCTCAAAAAGAGATTCGAGCTCGCTCATATCATTATCAAAAGATGTTACAATATGGTCTTCACTCATTATTTATCCAATCCGTCCTGATATGTAGTTTTGAGTTCTTTCTTGAATAGGATTTGTAAAGATAGCTTGAGTATCTCCACTTTCCACCAATTCTCCGAGATGAAAGAAAGCTGTTTGTTGTGAAACACGCGCAGCTTGTTGCATAGAGTGGGTAACAATAACAATAGTATAATTCTCTTTCATCGTTTCCATCAGATCCTCGATGATAGCAGTTGCTATAGGATCAAGAGCAGAACATGGCTCATCCATTAATATAACTTGTGGGTCGACTGCAATCGCTCTTGCAATACACAGTCTCTGTTGTTGGCCTCCTGATAGACTTGTACCGGGCTCATTTAATCGATCAGAAACTTCGTCATATAAACCCGCACGTTTTAGTGACTGAACTACAATACTTTCTAGCTCATCTTTAGATTCTGCTAATCCATGAATACGGGGGCCATAAGCTACATTTTCAAAAATAGACTTAGGAAACGGATTTGCTTTTTGGAATACCATTCCAATACGGGAACGAAGAGCCACAACATCAACTTTAGGCTCGTAAATATCTTGTCCTGAAAATTTTATTTTACCGCTCACCCGACATATATTTATAGTATCATTCATGCGGTTGAAACAGCGCAAAAAAGTTGATTTTCCACAGCCTGACGGACCGATGAGGGCCGTTATCTGATTTTCAGGAATATCTAGACTCACATTGCAAATAGCTTGTTTTTTACCATAAAAAACATCGACATTATTGGCAGTCATAATAGAAGGCACATTGCCTTTTTCCTCATGTGTAGTTTTTGTTTCATAAATCATATTAAATGTCTCACCAACGTCTTTCTAGTCTCTTGCGCAGGTACACAGCACATAGATTCATAAGAATCAAGAAAACGAGTAAGACAATTATAGCTGCCGAGGTTCTTTCAACAAAGCCCTTCTCAGGGCTATCGGCCCACAGGAAAATTTGTACAGGTAAAGATGTAGCTACATCGGTAACTCCCTTGGGTATATCAACAATAAAGGCAACCATTCCGATCATAAGAAGCGGAGCAGTTTCCCCTAAAGCCCTCGCCATACCTAATATCGTTCCCGTCAACATGCCTGGCATAGCTAAAGGCACAACATGGTGAAATGTAGTTTGTGTCTTACTGGCGCCCAAACCTAGTGCCGCATCTCTAATACTTTGAGGTATAGAGCGCAAAATAGACCGCGAAGCTATTATAATTGTCGGCAGAGTCATAAGCGCTAAGACTATTCCTCCAACGAGTGGAGTGGAGCGAGGGAGGTTAAAGAAGTTCAGAAAAATTGAGAGGCCTAGTAGGCCAAATACAATTGAAGGAACAGCAGCAAGGTTATTAATATTGACCTCGATGAAATCAGTTAGAAAATTTTTCTTTGCAAATTCTTCTAAATAAACTGCTGTCAAAATACCCAAAGGGAATGCAATTAAAAAGCAAACAAGTAAACTGAAAAAAGATCCAATAGCAGCTCCCAGAATCCCAGCCATTTCTGGTTCCCTAGAATCTCCCTTGCCGAACAATGTTGTATTAAAAGTTTTTTTAATTTTTCCTTGTGACTTAAGTATTTCTATCCACTCTATATCCTTGTCTTTTAAGCGCCGTAGATCTTCACTGATATTTGAATCAATCTTGCCCTTCATAAACAAGTCAACTTCCGAGGATGCTAACAGCCAGACACTCTTACTTTTACCTAATAATTTAGGGTTGCTAGCGACCTGTTCTCCTAGGTCAAAGACAGCTCCAGCGCTGAGTAATTTGTAGACACGGTTTCTGTCTCTTCGATCGGTAATTCCAGGAATTACATTTGACAAACTTTCCAGCACAACAGGCTTATAGTTCGCTCTTTTTAAAATCTCAGGGTCGCGGGACGATGTAGGGTCAATAATGGCTTCCGAAAAATTTATATCAAGAGAAATTTTAGTCTGTTGAAATGCACTAGCTCCTCTGAATACTATCGCTGAAAACATGAATATTAAAAAAGCAATTGATATAAATATGGCTATTCTACCGTACCATTTAAAACGCTTTTCACGGCCATGTCGCTTTGCCATCTGTCTAGATGTATTTAGGATATAGTTAGGCATATTTTTTCTTGTATTTATTTACAATATGAAGGGCTATAATGTTTAAGCCTAAAGTGAGTACGAGTAAAAACAATGCAATAGCAAAAGCTGCTAAGGTTTTAGCGCTATCAAACTCCTGGTCTCCCGTAAGCAATGTAACAATCTGAACTGTCATGGTTGTAACAGCCTCAAACGGATTAAGAGTTAAATTGGCCGCTAGGCCAGCTGCCATGACTACAATCATGGTTTCTCCAATTGCACGTGATATCGCAAGTAACAAACTACCAATAATTCCAGGCGTTGCAGCAGGTACAACAACCTTAGTTACTGTTTCTTCATGCGTTGCACCCATACCAAAAGAAGCATCTCTTAGTGCTTGTGGAACTGCATTTATTACATCATCGGATAAAGATGAAATAAATGGTATAAGCATCACGCCCATAACCAACCCAGCTGCCAATGCGCTTTCTGAAGAGATATCAAACCCTACTCCGGATCCTGTAGCCCTTATAATAGGCGCCACCACCAAAGCAGCAAAAAAACCATAAACAACTGTTGGAATCCCAGCCAATAACTCAAGCAATGGTTTTACTGCATCTCTTGTTTTTGCTTTGGCAAACTCTGCCAGATATATAGCTGATAAGAGTCCTAAGGGGGTAGCAACTAACATTGCAATAAAACTGATTAGCAGTGTTCCTGTGAGTAAGGGAATGACACCAAATTTTCCACTTGCCCCAACTTGATCAGCGCGTATCGCTGTTTGGGGGCTCCATTCAAGACTAAATAAGAATTCCATAAGTGGAATTTTATCAAAAAATCGAAAAGCTTCGAAAACTAAGGAGGCTACAATTCCAATTGTAGTTAATATAGCAACAAAAGAGCTTGCTATAAGGACGCCCTGTATAACAAGCTCTTTAATTTGGTTGCGGCGGTTTTTTCGCCGCAACCAATTTTCTGTCGGTAAACTCATTAGTTTAGCACTAGAGGCTCTAAGCTAAGCACGCTAGATTTCCATTTTAAATGCTCATCTGGGTTCATTGGAATAAGCCCTTTTTCCGCCAAATAACCATCTTGACCACTAGCTCGATCGCTCATGAATTCGGCTAAGTACTCATTAATTCCCGGTATTGTTTTGACATTATCTTTTTTAACATAAAAATAAAGGGAGCGGGACACAGGATAAGCTCCTTCGGCAATATTATCAAAAGTTGGGGGAGTAGAATTTATGGTACTACCTTGAACACTGTCAGCATTTTGTTCTAGAAAGCTAAAACCAAAGATACCAAAAGCATTAGGGTTTGCATTAAGTTTTTGAACAATTAAGTTGTCATTTTCACCCGCCTCTATGAAGTGCTCATCCTCGCGAATTGTGTGGCAAAGGGACTTATAGGCTTTTTTATCTGTCTTTTTTAGTGCTTTAATCCAGTCAAAAGTTTTACAGCCACCCTCCATTGCAAGTTCAACAAAAGCATCACGCGTCCCTGATGTTGGAGGTGGTCCCATAACCTCAATCTTATTGTCTATCAAATCAGGGTTTACTTCTTTCCAGGTTTTATAATTATTAGGCTTTAAACCGCCATTACCGTCGGGAACATCTTTCGCTAAGGCTAAAAACACATCTTTAAGGCTAAGATTCATTAAGTTTGATTTGCGCGAGTTTGCCATAACAATGCCATCGTAACCCACTTTAACCTCTACTATATCGTATATTCCATTTTCTCGGCAACGCTTTACTTCTGAAGCTTTTATTCGCCTAGATGCATTTGTTATATCGGGATGGTTATCACCCAAACCTGAGCAAAATAGCTTTAGGCCGCCTCCTGATCCAGTGCTTTCTACTATTGGGGTCTTAAATGATGTCGATCGCCCAAAATTTTCTGCAACAGTTGTGGCAAAGGGGTAAACGGTTGAAGACCCAACAATTTTTATTTGATCTCGTGACTCACTAGAAACAGCTATTTCCGATTTTACTGTCTCGGGTTTGATTTCTCCTCCACCACAGGCTGTGAGGCTAAGTGTTAATGCAGATATTAATAAGTATTTTCTAAACATGTTCTAATTTCCCATTAAATTAAAAATCAAATTGCAAGCGGGCAACTAGGCCGCTTGCGCTTGCTGCTGTGCCTTCTTCAGCATCAGCATTAAAATAGTTTATCCCTAGGCGAGTGTATTTTGTTGGCCACCAATCGGCTCCAACTGCAAGTGTCTTAAGGGCGCCAATATAGGGCCCGTCCTCAAGATCTAAGCTGTCATAGCGTGCCACCAAAGAGAAAGCCCCTATACCGCCTTCTCCTAATGGCCTATCAACTTTTGGACGGTTAAATTTTCCGCCTTTATAAGTTTTTTTGCCGCCGATAAACATTCCGATCTCACTATAAAACCCTGAGAAATCGGCGTTTTCATTTAAGTCGTTTCCTTTGGCTTTCAAAACTGCATATTCGCCGCTTGCCCATAGGTTATTATGAATAACAGCAGCTTCAGCCCCAATAAAGTTATCTTTGTTTGCAAAGCGCCCAGTATCAATAATGCGATTTGGAGCCACGTGAGTGAAAGGGCGTTGTCGGTACCTGATGTCACTTTCCGTCTGACCCTTTTTACGATAACGCCAGGATGTGCCTAAATGTACTAACGTTTGATCATTCTTAATCGGGTTAAATGTTCCTCTCGCTGAAATTGCATGGCCCTTCTCTGCACCGCCATCACTTTCTAAATTGGTTGTGAAAACTCCTGCATCAAATGTAAAATTATCGCCAGACGTTCCTACAGAGGCTCCGACACGCCGGTCAAAAGAAAAAGCATCGGTGAAGGCAGAACGCTCTAAAGTTGATATAAAGCGTGATGAAGTTTGCTCATCTAAAGAATTATGGGTCTTAAATTGTCCCAGTTTTATCTTAACTTTACTGTTGCTAGGTATGAATTGTATATAAGCGTCCTCTACTTTAACTGACTTTCCAGATGCTTTATTAATCTCAAATTTATATTTAATATTTGAGCCGTATTTACCAGAAACATTTAATCGGGCTCTACGAATTTCTATATCGCTAATATTTGTATCTGGGGTATCTATATTAGCGGTTGTATAATCAACCTGAACTCTGCCCCCAACCTTTAATGTTTTATCAGTGGCCCATGAAGTTTCAGAAATCATCATAGTTATTGTAGCTAGGGAAACCGTTACACCCTTTAGTGATTTATATGCCATACCAGTCTAACCTTTTAGATATATTATTTTTAATTTTAAAAGTAAGTTCCTTTTGGAGCTTATCTTGATTGGTCGTATGAGGCACAAATATAACAAAAGTTTATATGTTTTATGACATCTTTATAATATTTTTTTGAAGGTTCTGTGACAAGAATGGGTGCAATATATACAAAACCTCAGTAAATACTGGGTATTTTTTATAATAATCAATGCCGTCTTTGTAATGATTTTGTCATATTACAATATTATAGGCTATTTTTCATCAGGAAAACATAAATGTCTAAAATTAAAACAAATGCATTATTAGCAGAATTTATCGGCAGCACTTTACTGTGCGGGGTTGTTGTTGGTTCAGGAATAATGGCGTTTAATCTTAGTGGGGGCAACATAGCCGTTGCCTTAATAGGCAACTCAATAGCAACTGCCGCTATACTCTGGGTACTTGTTGCAATTTTAGGGCCAATCTCTGGGGCTCACTTCAATCCAGCTGTTACAGTTGCATTTTACATCGATAAAAAAATAAAAGTACAGAGTGCAGTTTTTTACATAGTCTTACAGGTGTTTGGTTGTATATTAGGTACATTGCTTGCACATGCCATGTTTGATCAAGCTTTACTTCAGGCGGCTACAACAGCAAGGTCTGGTTATCATTTGTTGCTATCAGAATGGATAGCAACTTTTGCTTTGGTTTTCGCTATATTCGGTGCTGTTAGATATGCTCCAAAATCTGTACCTGCAGTAGTGGCCTTGACTATTCTAGCTGGATATTGGTGGACATCCTCTACCAGCTTTGCAAACCCCGCAATAACAATTGGTCGGGCCTTAACAAATACTTTTACTGGAATAAATCCTAGTAACCTTATTGGGTTTATCCTGGCACAGTTCTTTGGGGCAGCATCAGCAGTAATTTTATCTAACTATATTTTCATTAAAGCCCAGAAATGATCGGATAATGTGATAAATTTTTAAATTAATGTTTTTAAAGAAATGGAGCGGGCGAAGAGATTCGAACCCTCGACCCTCACCTTGGCAAGGTGATGCTCTACCACTGAGCTACGCCCGCTCATTTTTGCGTATACTAGACAGAATATAATTCTGACTGTGATAGACGGCGCTATATGGCCTAAAGAATAAATATAATCAAGAAGCTTTGGGATTTTTTTTATTAGTTTAATATTGTCCAAAAAGTATTTAAAGAGGTGTTAATGTCGATTACGCGTAATAATTTATTTCTATACTTAAATGAACTCAATATACAGCACAGTACAATAGAGCATGAACCAATTTTTAAAGTTGAAGACAGTGTTTTACTTAAAAAAAATATGGCTGGAGCAAATACCAAAAACCTTTTTTTAAAAGATAAAAAAGGAGAGCTTTTTTTAGTATGTGCCGTCAGTGATACAAAGGTTAATGTCAATAAACTGCATCACATCATTGGGTGCAAGCGCCTTTCTTTTGGTAAGCCTGAAGTTCTAAAGGATGCTTTAGGGGTGACGCCAGGTTCAGTAACATTGTTTTCAATTATAAATGACAAAAACCTTAAGGTAACATTGGTAATAGACAAATCTTTAATGAATTATGATATCGTAAACTTTCACCCCTTGTTAAATGATGCAACAACCGCCATTTCTAATAAAGATATGATAAAGTTTGCGAAATCAACTAAGCACGAACCCTTAATTGTCGATTTTACGAAACTTGAATAAGAAGGTAAAGTTATGAATGAAAGTAGTGAAGTAATCATCGATGGCTCAGACATGAGCTTCATGAAAGATGTTGTTACAGTCAGTCAAGAAACCCCAGTAATTGTCGACTTTTGGGCTCCCTGGTGCGGGCCATGTAAGCAGCTTATGCCAGTTTTGGAGAGAATTGTAAAAACTGCAAATGGTAAAGTGAAAATGGTTAAAATTAATATTGATGAGAATCCAGGTATTGCAGGGCAACTTGGGGTTAGGTCAATTCCGGCTGTTTATGCTTTTAAAAACGGAAAGCCAGTTGATGCTTTTCAAGGCGAGCAACCTGAATCAGAAATTATAAAGTTCGTTGGCAGACTGACCGGAGAAACAGATCCTATCGAGGAAGCAAAAGCACTTGCGGTACGCGCAAAAGATAGTCTTGCCGCAGGGGACGCAGGCGGGGCTGCGCAGGATTATGCGCAAGCGCTATCTTTGGACCCGAATAGTCCAGAGGCAATGGCGGGATTAATACGCCTATATATTGAGGGTGGTAATGAAACTGCGGCAGCAGAGTTATTAGCGTCTGCACACGAAAGTATATTGGAACATCCTGAAATGAAGGCTGTGCAATCAAAATTATCTTTGATTAGCGTACCTGAAGAACCCGATATTACTCTTGAATTGCTATCAAACATTGAAGCTAATCCTGACAATTTAGATATGCGTCTCGCCGCTGCAAAGGCACTTGCTGGGGTTGGTAGAAACGACGAAGCTGTGGAACACTTATTATATTCCATTGCTAAAAATCGTAGCTACAATAACGAAGCCGCAAGACTTTTCTTACTCACAATCTTTGAGGCCGAGGGTGCGACTTCCGAAGTGTCAATAAATGGCCGCAGGGCATTGTCTTCCATCCTTTTTGCGTAACCCCTCGTAGGAATAATATGAGCTCTCATTACAAATCCCTTACTCGCCGAACTAACCCCGAAGTGGTCCCAATATTTCCTCTCAATGGGGCAGTTTTACTTCCGGCATGCGACTTACCATTGAATATTTTTGAACCCCGTTATTTGAATATGATAGATGATGCACTCAAGAACGATCGTCTGATTGGAATGGTGCAAAGCCAAGATAAAAAATTAGCTAAAATAGGGGGACTTGGAAGAATAACGCAGTTTTCTGAAGCGGAAGATGGAAGATATATAATTGTTTTAAAGGGGCTTAAACGCTTTAAAGTTATATCTGAAGAGGTTGTGAGCACTCCTTACCGCAAAGCTAAAATTAGCTACCAAGGGTTTGAAAATGATGCTGATGTGCATAATGCAAGTCAAACCACTGAAGCTCTTTCAGGAAAATCAGGTGAAAGGACAACCTTAACTATAGCAATGAAAGCTCTTGCAAAAACATTAAATGTGCAGATCGATTGGAAGAGTTTAGGAGAAATACCACTACCAATTTTAATTAATCAAGCGGCAATGATAAGTCCCTTCGCTTCAGAGGATAAACAGTCTTTAATAGAAGCTGTTTCTACAGATGACAGGAGAAAATTACTCATAGGTTTAATGCATCTTTATGCGAATAAAGACATGAAGCAAGATCCTAATAAATCACAACAATAAGATATCAAGTTTACAAATGGTAGAAAAAGACAAAAAATCAATTGACCCAAAAATGTTAAATATTTTGGTATGCCCTAAAACAAGGGGCCCGCTCACTTATATTAGTGAAACAAATGAGCTTATAAGTAAAAAAGCTAAACTAGCATACCCCATAAGAGACGGGATACCTATCTTACTAATAGAAAGAGCGCGAATATTAGAATAACTTGACATTATATGAATACCTACCACCTATATGTAATAAGGAGTTTATATGTCTACATATGATTACGCAGATGCAAGCAAGTGGCGCGGTACAACCATCCTGTCAGTTAGAAAGAATGGAAAAATAGTTGTTGTAGGCGATGGTCAAGTTAGCGCTGGTAACACTGTTATGAAATCCACTGCAAAAAAAGTGCGGACCCTTGCGGGAGGAAATGTTATTACTGGGTTTGCAGGAGCAACCGCGGATGCATTTGCATTATTGGAACGGCTTGAGGCCAAACTTGAGCAATACCCCACCCAATTAGCTAGAGCTTGTGTTGAATTAGCTAAAGATTGGAGGACCGATAAATACTTAAGACAATTACAGGCCATGATGATAGTCGCAGACAAAAATGATACTTATGTACTTACTGGAAATGGTGATGTTGTAGAGCCAGATAAGCTACTAAGTGGCAGCAGTATAATAGCAATTGGTAGCGGCGGTAACTTTGCACTGTCAGCGGCATTAGCAATGGATGATTACGAGAAAGACGCAGAAGTATTAGCTAAAAAATCGATGTCTATAGCTAACAAACTATGTGTTTTTACTAATGATAACCTTACAGTGGAGACTTTAAAAATAAAATGAAACAATTATTATGGGCTTTATGGCTTAAGCCGTTTTATAAGGCCCTCTAACTGTTCTGCTGTTTTATATTTAATCCTTAATTCGCCTCCAGGGCCCTTATGGCGTAAATTTACTATCAGACCTATATAATCTGATAAATCGTTTTCAACTTTCCGAACATTCGCATCCTTTTGCGCAGGAACGCTTGTTTTGCCATCACCGGCCTTTATTCTTCTAACCCAATCTTCTGCTTCACGGACAGATAAGCCCTTGTTTACAATTGCATCCGCAAGCTCTGTTGGGTCAGGGGCGGCAATTATTGCTCTTGCATGGCCCGTACTAATGCTCCCTTTAGCTAGGTAATCTTGAGCAATGGGGGGTAAGGATAAAAGTCGCAGCATATTAGCAATATGCGGGCGAGATTTACCGACAGACGTAGCTATCTCTTGCTGTGTTCTTGAAAATTGTTCTGATAATGCTTTATATGCTAGCGCTTCCTCAATTGGGTTTAAATCTGCGCGCTGCACATTTTCAACGACACCTATTTCCAAAACTTCCTGATCAGTTAGGTCTCTAATTAGTACGGGCATTGCGTCAAGCTTTGCAGTTAGCGATGCTTGCCACCGTCTTTCACCTGCTACAATTTGGTATAAGTCTTCATTGTTTCTGTCACTTTTTGATATTGGCCTTACGAGTATAGGCTGGAGAACCCCTTTGTCCTTAATTGAATCAGTTAGTTCTTTAAGTTTTTCTTTATCAAAATATCTTCTTGGTTGGTCTGGGTTGCGAATAAGTTGATTGATGCCAACTGTAGTTACACCACTTTTAGACAATGGGTTTTTCTTTAATTTATTCCCTTGGTTTTTTTTATCCTCAACCCCGCTAAAGTCACCCACGACCCCTGAAACACCAACATCAGACATTAGAGCCGATAAACCTCTCCCCAAACCACGCTCTTTAATTTTTTTATCTGACATCTTTATAACCTATTGTTTTTGTTTGTTTTTACTCAGTGTGTCTTTCTAGAATTTCATCACCCAAACGCATATAAGCCTTTGAACCCGCACACTTAGGATCATACATAATAACCGGCTTTCCAAATGACGGGGCTTCGGCAACCCTAACGTTTCTCGGGATTATAGTTTTAAATACAGCCCTACCTAAGTGTTTTTTTACATCAGTAGCAACTTGGTCTGATAGCTTATTTCTTTTGTCATGCATTGTTAGCATAACACCATCTATAACAAGGCTAGAGTTAATATTAGCCTTTGCCATTTCTACTGTTTGTAAAAGCTGACTTAAGCCCTCAAGGGCAAAAAATTCACACTGAAGCGGAACTAGAACCGATTTAGCCGCCGCCAACGCATTGACGGTCAACAAATTTAGCGATGGGGGGCAATCAATTAATATATAATCGTATTCCATTCCTTTTATAGCGTTTCTTAAAATTGTGGTGCGTCCTTGACGGCTCCCTATTTGTAACTCAGCGCCAGATAAATCAATATGCGATGGAACAATATCTAAACCAGGTACAATAGTGGCAATAATCGCAGTTGAAATCGGGGTATTATCAATAAAGACATCATAAATCGTAGTTTTACACGTGGATTTAGATATCCCCAGCCCAGTTGCAGCATTCCCCTGAGGGTCAAGATCTATTAGTAGTACTTTTTGATTTCTCAATGTAAGAGCTGCAGCCATATTTATGGTTGTTGTTGTTTTACCAACCCCGCCCTTTTGATTGACAATCGCTATAATGCGCTGCTCGGCCATAGTAACCCTAAATTTAATTACTGAACAATAAGCTCTGTAATTTTTAGCAAACATCCCGTGGAATTTGTTCTACTTTGTACTTTTTCCACGTTAAAACTCCACTTTTTTCTTGCTGCAGTCAACTCCTCTTCAACACTTTCTCCTTTTAAAAATAAGCCAACCGTACTTTTTCCCCAAAATCGCTGTGTATAAGAAAGCAACTTTGGCAAAGGAGCAAAAGCACGCGCGCTAATGACATCATAAGTTTTACTATTAATTTCTTCTACCCTCTCTGTTGAAACAAGAGCTGGAAGCGCCCTATCCCTAATGATTTTCTTTAAAAAAGCACCTTTCTTACCGGCTGAATCAACTAAAAGAACATTTCCACAACCTCTATGCTTACAGCTTATGGCGATGGATAGGCCAGGAAAGCCTGCACCAGAACCTAAATCAAGAAACGTACTTGCTTTCTCAGGTATATGCGGCACTAACTGCCAAGAATCATAAGCATGGCGCTCCCAAAAGGCGCCTAAGGCCGAACGAGAAACCAGGTTAATGCTCTCATTCCAATAGCATAATGTTTCGTACCAGTATTTATAATCATCTACTGTTTCACGTGAAACAGATGTATCACGCTGAAAACTTTCGGCATTATAACTCATTATATAGCTTTACGCACATGTGCCAGAACAGCCGTCAAAGAACCTGGTGTAACCCCCTCTATTCTTGAGGCTTGCCCCAATGTTAAGGGCCTTACTTTTTCCAATTTACTTATAACCTCATTAGATAGGCCCCCAATTTCTTGATAGTTAAAACTCTCTGGTATCCTTAATCCTTCATCCCTACGAAACGCAGCTATATCTCTAGCTTGTCGCTCAATATAGCCAGAATAAACCGCTTCTGTTTCTAAGTGCTCCCAAGCAAAGTCTGGGATATTACTTAACTCTGGCCACACACTTATTAGGCTTTGTTTTGTGATATTTGGGTACGCTAACAGGTCCGTAACCGACCGCCTAATACCATCTTGATTAACACTAAGTCCATGTTTTTTCAGCGTATTTGGTGTTTCAGATAGATCGCTCACCTTCTTAACAACTTCTTTAATTTTATCAATTTTAGAGGTGTATATTGTGTTCCTTAATTTAGAAACACCTCCAATAGCGTTTGCAATAGGTGTTAGTCGTTGATCTGCATTATCTGATCTCAAGATTAACCTATATTCTGCACGTGATGTAAACATTCTGTACGGCTCTGTAACACCCTTCGTTATTAAATCATCTACCATTACACCAATATAAGCCTGACTCCGGTCCAACACAAAAGCTTTAGATCCTGCCGAGGCTAAAGCAGCATTAAATCCTGCTAACAGCCCTTGCGCTGATGCCTCCTCGTAACCTGTCGTACCATTTATCTGTCCGGCCAAATAAAGCCCTGGTAGCCGTTTGGTTTCGAGGGTTGGCTGAAGCTCGCGCGGGTCTATATAGTCATACTCAATAGCATACCCATACCTTTTAACTTCGACATTCTCTAATCCACTAATTGATCTCATGAATTTATCTTGAATTTCTATCGGTAATGATGTTGATATCCCATTTGGATAAACTGTATCGCCGTCAGGGTTACCTGGAAGGCCCTCTGGCTCAAGAAATACTTGATGTCTGTCTCTATCCTTAAACCTTACGACTTTATCTTCGACTGAAGGGCAATACCTAGGGCCTTTTCCTGAAATACCCCCACCATAGAGCGCTGATTCTTTTATATTTTCGCTTATAATTCTGTGCGTCAGCTCATTGGTGTGGGTTATAGCACATGTTACTTGAGGAATAGTAATTTTATTAGTTAAAAATGAAAAAGGGACAGGGCTTTCGTCAGCCGATTGCTGCTCTAATGAATCCCAGTTTACAGATGACTTAGCTATTCTAGCGGGAGTCCCTGTTTTAAGACGGCCAATAGTGAAGCCCAATTTATATAATCTATCA
>JABGVR010000003.1 GCA_018645985.1 Hellea sp.
AAAAATTAACTAAATTTCGCCCGTCGACTTTAGGGCAAGCCTCTAGGATAAGCGGAGTCAGCCCTGCCGACATTTCGATACTCATGGTATACCTAGGAAGATAATGTACAAAAAATTAGCCTGTTGTCCTTCTTGTAAGCACACCGCTTTTGACAATCGCCTCATTGCTAAAGATCATCTGGTCAGTGGTGAAAGTTTTGCCATAGTCCAGTGCCAAGCGTGTCATTTACTCTTCACCAATCCTCGCCCCAGTGATTCGCGTTTACCTCACTACTACGAATCGGATGACTATGTGTCACATAACGACAACAAAAACTCGCTTTTGAATTTCGTCTACCGCGTAGTGCGGCAGGTTACATTACGCCAAAAGCTTAAAAGTATTAGAAAATACCACGATTCCGGATCGCTCTTAGACTTCGGCGCAGGCACGGGTGCATTTCTTCAAAAAGCGGGTGCTCACTTCGATATCATAGGGGTTGAGCCCAGCTCAAATGCTGTCGCCCACGCCCCTGTATCAATTAAAGCACGAATCTATGAAAATCTAGCCTCATATAAATCAGAACAAAAATTCGATGTGATTACATTGTGGCACGTATTAGAACATTTACCCAATTTGAATACCTCCTTCAGTGACATTAAGGACCGCCTATCGAAAAAAGGACACCTTTTCATAGCAGTACCGAACCCAAACTCATGGGACAGCAAACATTATGGTGCTCATTGGGCCGGCTATGATGTACCAAGGCATTTATATCATTTTGGCAAAGAAGCCATGGGTGCGTTTTTAAAACCATATGGCCTCCGTATTCTGGAAACTAAACCTATGACATTTGATGCTTATTATTTGGCCATGCTTAGCGAACGACATTTAAACAACCCTTATTCATTTATGAAAGGCCTCTATATTGGGTACCGCTCCAATAAATCGGCCCATACAAGTCGGCAATATTCGAGTCTATTATACGTCATTGGTGCATGAAGATCTTTGTCAAAGCCTGTCTGATTACCCTTATACTCATGAACCTAAATTGCGCCAATCAGCGCAGCCCGACAGGTGGACCCAAAGACTCTATTCCACCCGTCTTAATAAGCTCCATTCCGCCTAATGCGGCACTTAATTTTGATAATGACTGGATTGAACTTTCCTTCGATGATGACATCAATACTACTACCCTCAAAAGAAACTTAGTCATTAGTCCACTTACGGAATTGAAGTACACAGCCAAAACCAAAAAAAATAAGGTGCGCATCGAGTTTGAAGAGCGCCTACGAGATAGCACTACCTACACATTCAATTTTTTGCAAGGAATTACCGACCTTACCGAAAAAAATCCAGTCATCAATCTTTCGCTGGCACTAAGCACCGGACCCTATATTGACTCCCTTTTCATTAAAGGCGCCGTCCATGAATTATACACCCAACTACCCGCCCCAGGTGTGTTAGTTGGGCTTTATTCATATTCTGATAGTTTAGATCTTACCGTAGATAAACCACTCTACTTTAGTACCACCAATGATTCTGGAGCCTATGTTATTAACAATATTAAATATGGCCAGTACAAAATATTTGCCTTTAATGATGAAAATAACGACTTCACCTTTAATTCAGAAAGTGAGACCTATGGATTAAAATCTTCCTTCATTCTTCTATCCTCAGGATTAGATAGCGTCAATCTGGTCATCAATTCCATTGATTCTCGTCCCCTCAACTTTATCTCTTCACGCTCATTTGGACGCTATTACGACGTGCGTTATTCTAAACCAATCACATTTTATCAACTCACTTATCTGCCCCCCTATAAATATACTTTTCTTCATCAACTTCAAGATGAATTCACATCCATTCGCATATTTCCACCTTTAGATACGCTCTATAATCAAGACCGCGACAGTAGTCAGCTGATAATGACCGTTTATGACACCATTCATCAACACTCCTTTGATACCCTCATGGTCAAGTTTCTTTCTTCCCAACGTCCCCCAACACCTCCTACCTCAAGGATCAGTGCGAAGGCTATCAATGCTAGCCAGTATGAGGTCTCCTTGTCATTTGATAAACCCATAGCTCTCTTTGATAGCCTCAGCGTGCTCCTCAACACCGACACCCTCTTACCTGTTACGCCCATTGATGTAGACCGATACCATTGGAATTATGACAGAACTGAACTTTCCTTTAAGGTTTTTATGAACTGGTCGCTCCTACAAGATTCTCTCAACCATCAGCTTCAAAAACTCCATGAACAAGATTCGATGATTCCTGATCAACGTGTGTTAAGCCTAACCACTATCGCATTTGATAGCACGTGCTTTACAGATGCGGATGGACTTAGCCTGTCACGCATCCTTATCAAAGTTACAAAAAAGGAAACCAGCGACTTCGGCACCCTTCACATCAAAGCAAACACTGCAAAGACATCATTCATTATACAGATTCTAGATACAGAAAACAAGCTTATTGCCGAACGACGAAACCAAACAACCTTCACTATGGAGTACCTTAATCCAGGTACTTACAACTTACGTGTTTTAATTGATAACAATTTGGATGGCGTTTGGACGGTAGGAAATTTTATAGATGACAGCACTCCTGAAAATATTTATTTGTATCCTAAACCAACAAAAATCTCCGCCAATTGGGAAATCTCAATCGACGACCTCACTTTTTAGTATGTGTATAAGTCTTCAAACCTAGTGCATAAGTTATCTGTAACTCCTACTTATACTCAGTGCTTAATATCACCCTTATTTGATGTCCATAAACAAAAAATCCTCACACCTCTATGTTAAAAACATCTGTGTAAATTTCGTTTATATTAGGATAACAAAGAAAGTTTATAATTATATAATCTTTTATAAATCAAAGACTTGCTATTATTTAATTGGTGCATAACATCTTGATAATCCTCTTTTTATAAACAAATATGATTTCCTAGTAATATTTCACTATTTTGCTAACATATCAACAGACATAGTATATTATAATAATTAATTAATCTTATATAAATATAATAAATAAGACCCTGAAAATGTGAAAAAAAAATTAATCAATTATCTAATAAGCTTAATGATAATAGCTACTACATTTGGACAAGAAGTGGATCAAATTAAACTGGCAAATGAATATTATCAATCTAAAGAATACGACAAGGCAGTCGATATATATAAAAAATTATCAAAAGAAAAAAGAAATATTCCGCAAATTCATAGCAATTATCTTGATCTTATGATCAACAATGATAAGCCAGATGATGCATTAAAATATATAAATTATGTAATTAAACAATATCCTGGGAACTCAAGATACCGTGTCGATCAAATCTATGTGGCGCGTTTGCTTCCAAATCAAAAGGAATATAAACGGTTAAAAGACGCTCTTTACGATGCAAGTCGGGGTAATGTAAACACATTAAAAAAAATAGCAGAAGAATTAAGTCAAAGACAACTGCATAACGATGCCTTGGTCTTTTTGTCTCACGCGCGAGTCGAATCTCAAGATTCTAAGGCTTATGCTCTTGATTTTGCAAAAAATTATAGTTCGCTAGGTAATGATCCTAAAATGATAGCAGAATATGTAAATTTTGCGTCACAGCAAACACGCCATGTACCCTACATAAAAAACATATTACAGGAGCTGCTATCAAAAGAGAGCATCAAGGAAATACTAGAGGAAGTGCTCATTATCAGATCGCAACAATATCCCGATGACGTGCTTTATAATGATTTTTTAATGTGGTTATATATTCAGAAAAATGATTATTACGGCGCTTTTGTCCAAGCAAAGGCAATCGACAGAAATTCTCAAAGAAGCGGAAATACTGTGATGCAAGTCGCCAAGGTAGCCTATGATAATCAAGCCTATGGAGATGCTATCCTTTTTTATGATTACATAGTGACAAAAAGTGATCAAGGATCAATGCGAGAGAAGGCCCAATTTTTGTCTCTACTATCTAAAGAAAAAAAATTGACCGAGAAGCTCCCAATAGATAAACAGGCCCTTTATCAGATAGCAGGGGCTTATCAACAATTTTATGAATACACGACAGAAACGAACCCTTATCGATTACAAGCCCTAAAAAATAAAGCAGGAATAATGGCATATCAGTTAAACGAATTAGATACGGCAATAAATATTTTAGAAAAACTAAAAAATTTACCCGGTATAACGAAAACACTTGAGGCTCAAGTAAAGATGGATCTTGGCAATATCAATCTAATTGTTGGAAATCATTGGGAAGCATCTTTGTTATACTCACAAATTGAAAAAGACAATCCATATGCGGCCATGGGCTATGAGGCTAAATTAAAAAACGCTAGGTTACATTATTTTATGAGCAATTTCGACTTGGCTAAGGCACATTTGGACATATTGAAGCGCTCTACGACTAAAGAGATAGCTAATGATGCCCTAGACCTTAGTTTATTTATAGAAACCAATACTATGGGCGACAGCAATGAACTGGGATTAATGGAGTATGCTAGCATATCGTTGCTAATGTATCAGAATAGATTTGATGAAGCCCGAGAAAAACTAGAAATCCTGACGAACACGCAATTGGGTCATCCTATTCGGGACGATAGTTTTTGGTTATTAGCAAAACTTGATAAACGTATGGGCAATTATAAAGAAGCACTGAGTTCGATAAACACTTTGATAAGCAATTATTCAGAGGGAGTATTAGGAGATGATGCCTTATTTATGAAAGCTCAAATTTTAGAAGAATATTTAGATAACAGATCTGAAGCACAACAAGTGTATCGACAGTTCCTCGAAGATTTTCCTGGCAGTGCTTATGCAGTAGAGGCCAGAAGGCGTTTTCGTATATTGCGAGGTGATGGACTAAATTAAATGAAGATCAATTGATCCGAAGGTTGTTTAGGCACGAACATTTCGGGATCAGGATTCAAATGGCGGTTGTAAAAATCATTCAACATATCTTGGGTATCGTTAGATATAAGAGGGATAATTTCTTCTATCACT
>JABGVR010000078.1 GCA_018645985.1 Hellea sp.
CTCCCCCAACCGCGGACCCATAAGGACCAGACGCCCAGCCTCCAGCTTGCGAATCTGAATCATTAGGATCAATTAAATTTACCGCATCTGTGAAAGCAAACCGCAGGGTTCCTACTTGATCCGCATTTTCCGCTACCTCCAAAAACTTTAAATTGGCCACCTTCTCAAATTCAGCAAGAGCAAGGCGAGTAGCCTCCATGTGAACCGATTGAAACGGATAGATAACATCACTTGAAGGGTTGGGAAGCGTATAGTTAGAAGTGTATTGACCAGCTTGATCAATGCCAGAAAAGCTAAATGTGATTATAGTCTCCTCTGCGTCAGTTTGCTCCTCAACGTTTACAGGATCCGTCAACCACGCTTTTTGATCATTGAACAAAAGAGCATTGATATAGGTTTCATTAGCCTGGCTTATGTCGCCCACCTTCGAACCAGCATAATAAGGGGTATGAGACTTAACTACATCCGAGAATGCCGTTGCATCCAAATTTAGCTCTGAGCTAAGTGACCTTATATTATTTTCATCAAACAATGTCAGATAAACTGTTCTAGGCTCATCTAGGGTATAAAATGTTCCGCTAGCATTCGTGATCGCATCGGTGTTAGGATTAAAATACCATTCGTTTGCGAGCTTCAGAGTATCTCCATCAACAGAAACGGCATCCCAAGAACTTGTTGAAAGGCTCGTAAACTGCAAATCACCGGCATTCACCTCAGCAATTTCAGAGCCAAAACTGAAAGAAGCGGCTTGAATTGAGTCCAGCGATAATGATTCATCAATATTTGAAAAAGACAGAGCTTCTTTGGGGACTTGAAACCACTGCTCAATGCCGTTTGTATCATTGTATTTAATAGGTATGTCGTTGACAGGGTATGAACTCCAGCTATTGCCTTCCCCTAACTTTCGATATTCATTTACCTCGTAATCGAAGTGCCAATTTCTTCCGAGATACAAAGTATCATTTTCGACATAGAAATTATCGCTCGTCTCAGACCAATAATATTTAAATGAACCAACGGTTGCATTCAAATGCGACAGCGACCCTAAAGCAGCGCCATTGTCATGCTCAGATGTGTTTACTGCGGTAAAATTTAGCGACATAGAATTTTAATCCAGATAAAAGATTAGACATTATGCGTAGTCTGGATGTTTTTTTAAAAAAAATCAATGAAACAACTACAGACGCTTAGCATGGGCCTAAAGCATTTAAGGCTTGATAGTCATTTCCGTTGAATTTGAGTAAGTTGAGACGGTTACAAACAAGACTTTTCAATTCGCTTTCTGAGATTTTGAAAATACTAATTCGATTAAAACTGAGACGTCTAGAACCCCTTCGACTATAGCACGCGACAGATCGCATGCACCTACATCCCATATACCCTAACATTTTCTAGAATGATTATTCACTTAATTATCGAGGCTGAGATCAACTTTCAAAACTACCTCTTTTATTTGAGCTCTGTTTCCAGGGTTTTCTCAAGCAGTGCCCACGACAGATAAATCAAATTTAGCTCATGAACGCTGTCGCTAAAATCCAACTGCTCACCAATACCGAAAAATCCCTACTTAAATTGGATGACTGCACCGAGAAAACGCTAAGCAAATTTTCCTTCAATTCCACAATTGACATAAAATTTGCAATTTTAACAATATTGCCCCATAAAAATGAAACGATGCACGCAGAGCAGATTGCGAATTTCAACAACTTTTTAAGGCTACGGAAAATGGATTTTAGCACTGTAGTAGTAATTGTACTTTTCCTACTAACACTACTGTTATATTCCCTCTATGCCAAAATTATAAAAAATAAAAACAAAGTGCATGAAGCACTCTCAGGTATAGATGTTCAACTTAAAAATAGAAGCAATTTGATACCAAATATTTTAGAAATAGCTAATAAATTTATGGAGCATGAAAAAGAATTAATTTCCAATGTGACGGAACTGAGAACTAAGAGCAATAAAACGTACGACAGTAATTCTGCTGCGGCAGTAAAAGAGCATATGCAGCTTGCAAGTGCTTTAGATGCTCAAATGGGTAAACTATTGATCTCAGTTGAAGCCTACCCGGACCTTAAATCTGATCAGAGCATGCAACAAGCGCAATTATCGTATAATGAGGTTGAAACGAAAATTGCTGCAGCAAGGCGTTTTTACAATGCAGCAGTTGGGCAATTGAATAATTCAATTGAGATATTTCCTGGAAACATTATCGCTCAATATGCAAATGCCTCCGCAATGCCTTTTTATGAAGTAGACAAAGCATCCAAAGAACCCGTTGGTGCATCGTCTTTTCTTAAATAGCGAAATACGTTCTGATGATTAGCCTTTTCCCAAGTAGAAAACCTGGCGCTTTAGGGTTAAGACAAATATTTAAACTTTATAATAAAAATGTTCTTCGGTCGGATGGGCTAATGCCAATTTACCAAGAATTAGGCGACTGGGACAAAGGTTTTTCAGAACATTACAATAAAAAATTAAAAGATCTGGTAGACGATTTTGAGGTTAAAAGAGTTTCCGCAGCGGCATCTGCCAGAAAAAAACTGCTTTTTCTGACACCGTTTTTTTTTATAATCCCATTTATTGGATTGAACATTACTATCTGGGAGTTCAATGAAACGGACGAACCTGCAGGTATAGGGGTTACCTTTTCCATATTGTTATACGGAGCAATTTTCTGGTACATAAAAAGCTCAATTTTGGTTTATCAAGTCTCAATTAAAGAAAAAATTTATCCGCATATTTTGGAATTTATTGGTGATTTCACATTTTCTTCAAATGTTTCGGCACAGGTAGAAAAATTTGAAAAAAGCGGATTGCTCCCCGCATTTAGTAAAGAAAATAATGAAGATCAGATCAGTGGAAAGTACAAGGGTGTTCAACTACAGCTCTTCGAAACGCATCTTCAAAAATGGAGAAAGAGGGGGAAAAGTAGCCGCCTAGTAACAGTGTTTAACGGTTTAGTGATAAATCTAAGTATGAGCAAAGACTTCAGTGGAAAAACAGTAGTCAAACAAGATAGAGGATCCGTTGGCAACTGGTTTGGAGGCAAGTTTTCGAGCTTAGAAAATGTTAGATTAGAAGATCCAAAATTCGAGGAAATTTTTGAGGTATATTCAACGGATCAGATAGAAGCGCGATATCTGTTAACTGTAAGCTTTATGGAGCGTTTGTTAGAACTCGCTGACATATTTGATAATGCCGAAATTGAACTCTGTTTTGAAAATAATAGTTTACTAATGGTTGTTCCGTTGAAAAAACCCATTTTTGAACCAGGCCCAATAACTGATCCCGAAAACTTTGTTGATGATGCACAGAGTCTCCTAAAAGAGATGCATCTTATTTGTCAGATTGTTGATACGCTTAAACTAAATATGAAACTCAATTTATAGCTCGTGTATCGATCAGGATAAGCATGTGAACGTTGACAAAAGCATATAGACACCGTGTGAATTGTGACTTTAATCTAATTCGTGCTGTAGGCTTAATTCTAGGTCTAACACCACAAATATAGAAACCGTAAACTCTTTTTTTTAACTCACTGCATTTTGTCGCTCGTTGCTGCCTAAAAGAACGTCCTCAATCGTACAAAGCATTACTTGCAGCTCAATGTCCAGTCGGCTTCACCAGTCTCAAATACTTTTGCTGATGAGCCGTTATGTTCAAGTAGCACCATTTTAACGGCGACCCTACCACCTGAACGGCCAGCAAACGAGCAAGGATATGACAATTTGGGATAGCATTCTTCATGTATAGACGCGTTTCCTACACTGTCAAAAGCCGGCATTAATCCACTTTTATTAACATCATGCATTGTGTAACACTTAATGGCGTCGGTTCCTGGCCAGGTATCGCAAACCGAACACCAATCTCCGAAACAGTCTTCGAAAATTTTTGCGCCACTAGTGATGCTTGTTTCATTCTTTTTTGTAAGCTCCAAGGAACGATCGAAACCCTCTAGTTTATAGCTTGCCCGCTCGGATCTATTAACCGTTAAATATAATGCCCCAAATGGGTTGGAGCGCATCAATTCTAACCAAGAGTATCCTGCATGGACTTCCGGTAACTCAGAAAAAATATTGTTTTTGAACGCATAACCAATGTTTTTACCTATGCAGATCCTGCTATTTTCTTTTCGTTTATTCACTTTTTCGTGCGTAGTGCCGTCCCATGAATTGTCCCAAATTGACCCCTCATCACACGACAGATTTTCTACTACTTTATCATTGTCCAGGACTGTAAGTGTGGCATCAAACCCTCGCCCTTTTGCCTGCATCCATGTA
>JABGVR010000079.1 GCA_018645985.1 Hellea sp.
ACCTGCCGCTTAGAAGGCGGCTGCTCTATCCAGTTGAGCTACGGACCCCTTAAATTCAATGTGTCCAAGGGACTTTTCTATCAAAAGAAAAGTTATCTGCATATGACCTTTTTATACGATTTACTTCTTGTCTTTCGATTACCCGATGAGGAATATTGTTCATTTTTGCGTAAGTTATAGCTTCATCGCGAGACTTAAACTCTAAATTGACTTGAGTCATAATATTTTTACTTCGTTTCGTTCCAGTAAGTGGATCTATAGTAGCAGATAGGCTTTTATCAAACTCTAATATCCAATTTTGTTTGCTACGACCTGATGTCATTGCCGACGGAACGGGTTTGTATATTTTAGCTAACAATTTTAACTCCAGAATACAAATAACAAAAACTAAATAGTTAGAAACTCAGTTTCATAATGGTCGGGGCGGCAAGATTCGAACTTGCGACCCCCTGTTCCCAAAACAGGTGCGCTACCAGGCTGCGCTACGCCCCGACTAATTTCGGTGTCTTAACCTAGTAGAAATAAAAGGCAAGCCTGTTAATCGGATTCTGTGTTAAAAAAATCATGAACAACTATATCCCCGGATGAAATACCTAGTTCATTTGCTCGCCCACCCATTATTTCGAGTACTGCAGCTACGGGAGCCTCTGATGAGGCACTACGTAAAGTAAAAGGTTTGGTTCTATGCTCTATTTTAAGAATTTTACCATCCCCTTTAATGAATATAATGTCCAATGAGAGCTGTGTATTTTTCATCCACATTGAAGCAATTTTAGGCTCTTTAAATTCAAATAACATGCCAGAGTTCTTATTCATCACCTCTCTAAACATCATTCCTCGCGCTTGCTGTGCTTTAGTGATTGCGCGCTCAACTTCAAAAGTATGTTTTTCTTGACCGGAGGAAATATAAATAGTTACCGGTGCACTAAAATTTACAACATCATTTTTAGCTGTTTGAGCGCTAACTGCAAAAAAAGAAGCTATAGCTAGGAAGGTATATAAGAAATATTTTTTCATGAATTATGGATAGAGAACACAAACTAATTTATCAATGGAAAATTAATTATAAGCTTTGGCAGTCCCTAGGGGAATCGAACCCCTCTTTCCTGGTTGAAAACCAGACGTCCTAACCGATAGACGAAGGGACCGCACAGCTGTGAGCCGCGATATATATATCAGTGCTACTGCTTGCAAGAATAATTTACATATTTTGCGCTTTTTTTTATAAATTTAGCAATTTGATACATCAATTACTTGTAAATCTATACTAGTATGCCCCTTCCACGTATTTATTTTCAGTGTTCCAACTATATGTAAATATCTATTCCTTTCATTTAGAAGAATCTCGTCAAAGCCCATTTCTTCTGCTCGAAAACAAATACCCTTGATTCTTTGTCCATTTTTATCTTCAAAATTACAACGAATATGACCGCCTTTAACTCTATTGGCATAAGCTACGCGTAACTCTGCAAATGCAAATGTAGGAGTTGGATTACCAGAACCATAAGGACCTATTTGGTTTATTGAATTCATCAGGTCCATATTTACTGCTGAAATATTCAAAAGAGCATCAATTTTGATAGAAAATTTACTTCTTATACTATTGATCTTGTCTCTTAAATTGCTTTCCAAAATTTCATGAAAAGTTTTTATATATTTACTTTCTATTGTGAGACCACATGCCATTTCATGGCCACCGCCTGAAATTAATAAACCTTTTTCATGTAATTTTTTTATTTCATTACCAAGGTCAATCCCCTGAATTGATCTGCCAGACCCCTTTCCTACTCCATTTTCATCTATACCAATAACAATAACAGGTTTATTAAATCTTTCCTTTAGGCGACCAGCTACGATACCGATAACTCCAGGATGCCAACCCTCCATACTTACTACTATAACTGAATTAGTTTTATGTATACTGTAGGCCTTTAGCAAAGCCTCATCCAAAATCTTATCCTGAAGAATTCTACGCTCTATGTTTACTCTATCTAACTCTTGCGCATATTTAATTGCCAATTTATGGTTCTCTGTACTTAGTAATGCCGCACCAATATTCGCCTTTCCTATTCTTCCCCCAGCATTGATTCTTGGCCCTAGAACAAATCCGCAATGATAAGGGGTAATCGGTGAATTAGTATTTGTTTCAAACATTAATGATTTTAATCCAATATTACCTTCTCTTGAAAAGACTTTAAGACCCTGTTTTACAATTGCTCTATTTAGTCCCTTAAGAGGCACTACATCACATATGGTTCCTAATGCTGTTAAATCTAAATAATCAAATAGATCTGGAATATTACTAAAGTTCTGAACTCTGGCCTCTCTGTTCAAAGCTACTAAAAGCATGAATGTAACACCAGCTGCCGCTAAATAATTTAGTTTGGAGGTATCATCGATACGATTTGGATTTACCAAAGCCTCGGCTGGCGGCATATCAGCATCCATTAAATGATGATCTATAACTACTATCGATAGATCTAATGCTTGAGCTGCTACTAATGCTGAATAGGCAGCTGCGCCGCAGTCAACAGTTATGACTAGATCACTCCCATTTTTCTTTAAATGATCAAATGCTTCAATTGATGGGCCATAACCCTCTTTTATACGATCAGGAACATAAATCTCTAATTCAGAATCAAAGTTTCTTGCCCATTTTACTAGCTGAGCTGCCGATGTGGCGCCATCAACATCATAATCAGCAAAAATAGTAATTTTTTTATTGCTCTTTATTGCATTAAATATAATTTTAGCAGCCTTATCCATGTCTTGCATTGACGATGGATCTGGTAATAATTTTCTTAAACTTGGGTTCAAGAAATCTTGAACATCCGCTAGGCTTATTTCCCTACCGGCTATAATTCGTGCAGTGATGTAGCTTATTTGACTGTCTTTCTGGATAGCGGATATCAGTTCCTCATCATTTGACCTCAAAGACCATTTATTTCCAGAGTATGAATTATTTACATCTAGTAAGCTATCATCAATCATATAGGTCTATGAGATCTTAAATTTTGCACTGAAGCATCAATAGAATTCATAATTAATGTATGAGTGCTTACGTAATTTTTATCAAATCTTACCCCGTCTAACAAACTCCCTGTAGTGACACCCGTCGCTGCAAATATTGCAGGTCCTGATGCCAGACCATCTAGATTATATTTTTTATCA
>JABGVR010000080.1 GCA_018645985.1 Hellea sp.
TAATTTCTCCATCGGTGAAAAAAAATAAAATACCTATTGGTAACGCTTTAATTAGTTTTTTTCCGAAAGGAGCAAATGTTTTTGAGGTGGCATCAGGAACTGGAGAGCATGCTATACATTTTTGTGGTTTAAGGCCAGATATACACTGGCAACCTTCTGATCCCGATAGTGAAAGCAGAAAAAGTCAAGACGAATGGTCTCGAGGCTTCAGAGAGCAAATAAATTTATCTTATAATATAAGTACTTTAGAACCAAATTGGGCCGATGTATTGAGAGGTTATGATATCGTGTTTTGCGCGAATATGATCCATATTGCTCCATGGTCTGCGACAGTTGGATTAATAGAGGGAAGCTATAGCATTTTAAAGAGATTTGGAATGCTGGTCTTGTATGGTCCATTTTTAGATGGAAAAAAATCAGAAAATTCCAACCTAAGATTTGATGAAAAGTTAAAAAGCAAAAACTCTTGTTGGGGTGTCAGGGAGATTAATGATATAAGTAATATTTCAGGTGTTTATGGTTTTGAGCTTTTCGAAACTATAAATATGCCTAGTAATAATAAAATACTTATTTTTAAAAAATTATAATCGTAACAAACATTACATTTTTGTAATTTTTTCGTCATAATCAGGTTATGTTCATATTATCATAGTGGTTATAGTAATGGAGATTATTTTGAGTTTTATTAATAAAATATTACGCCTAATAATTCTTACGCTCGCTATACTCCCAAACTTATCAAGTGCTCAAGATACAGGAGTAATCCAGAATTTTTCGGATATAAATCTAATAAATAAAAAAATTATATCAAATCTTTCTATTGCTGATTTGGTTGATCAAGTTAGCCCATCTGTTGTTAACATAACTGTGTCATACAGACCAGGTTCACCTCAAGCGACTGGATATGGTTCAGGTTTTATAATTTCAGCTAATAAAGAGGTTGTTACTAATTTTCACCTTGTTGATAATGTTGATAAAATTGAAATTGAGCTTAATGATGGAAAAATATATCCAGCAATAATAATTGGTGTTGATGAAGAGACAGATTTGGCTTTACTCCAATTGCAATCAGATTTTACCCTTCCATATCTTAGCTTGTCTACAAATAAAAAAAATAGAGTTGGTGAATGGGTTTTTGCAATAGGTAACCCATACGGAATGGGCCAATCAGTCAGTTTGGGTGTAATATCCGCAATAGGCAGGGCAAGAAAGAATGGGGGCGCATATATTGATTATATTCAGACTGATGCGAGCATTAATAAGGGTAATTCTGGTGGTCCACTAATAAACCTGAGAGGTGAGGTTATTGGAGTGAATTCTGCTATATATTCGCCAACGGGTGCAAATATTGGAATTGCATTTGTTATACCGCTAAGAGTTGTAATAGATGTAATTGGGGGAATACGAAACGATGGCAGAATGAAACGTGGTTACATAGGAGTAATACTTAAGACTGAAGAATTTCAAGTAGAGGGTGAAAGCCCTAGTTATTCGCTACGCTCTGTGTATGGAGCTACAATAAAAAAAATAATACCAAAAAGTCCGTCATATTCATTTGGTTTAAAAGAGGGAGATATCATACTTGATATTAATGGAAGTACAATTCGAGATGCTACTCAAGCTACTCGGGCTATAGGTGCATTAAAACCTGATGAATTAATTGATATAATTATAAGACGAAGAAATAAGACTTATAAAGTTAAGATAATGATTGGAGAGCGGCCAAATAAAAGTGCCCTGGAAACCATTAATAATGAGTTTAATGATTAGAAATTTGTATACATTTATAGGATAGAAATATTTTAGGAGATCTTAATGAGAATATTAGTTAATGAGGATGATAAAGTGGCTGCTGAATATGTTCGAAAGGGATTAATGGAGGCTGGGCATGTAATCGATATAGCCACCGATGGAGACTTAGGCCTGGAAATGGCACGAGCTTCAGATTATGATGTATTAGTTATCGACAGAATGCTTCCGAAAATGAATGGCTTAGACATATTGAAAGACTTGCGGGCCAACAAAGATACAACACCAGTTTTAATTTTGTCAGCTCTTGGCGAAGTGGACCATAGAGTTGAAGGGTTGAGGGCTGGAGGTGATGATTATCTTGCTAAGCCCTATTCATTCACTGAGCTTTTGGCGCGAATTGAAGCAATTGGTCGTAGAAGTGACCCTTCGGGTGGAGTAGCAAACCTTAAAATAGGTGAACTTGAAATGAACCTTTTGTCACGAACTGTAAAAAGAGAAGGGAAAAAAATATTACTCCAACCTAGGGAGTTCCGTTTATTAGAATGTTTAATGAGAAATTCTGGAAGGGTTGTTACACGAACAATGTTACTGGAAAAAGTATGGGATTACCATTTTGATCCACAAACTAATGTTATAGATGTACATATCTCCAGGTTGAGATCTAAAATCGATAAAGATTTTTCTGTTCCTTTATTGCATACCGTAAGAGGAGCTGGTTATTGTTTGCAGGAACAGTAAATTATCAATAACCTTTCTTCCTAATGATTAAAAAATTTAGTAAAATATATAAAAATACACTTTTTAGATTATCTTTGCTTGGCGCTTTATTATTTGTTTTATCGCTAATGGTAGTAGCTGTTTCTGTATATTATGTAACTGTCATAGCTGAGTTGAATCGAATAGATAAATTGGTAGAAACCGAACATTCCGAAATCCAAAAAATATATGATGAGAGTGGATTTCAAGCTGTAGAGCGTGAGGTTACTTTACGAACTGCTTCCAGTGAAGGTCTTTATGGATTAGTTAATAAACGTGTAGCTATAGGTAATTTATTTTTTCAGGAAGTTACCAAAGAGGACGGTGATTTACCTTTGTTAACTGGACTTCAAGCTGATGAGTTTAGTAAAGTTGCTTTTTTATATAGTAACCCACACAGCGAAGAAAATGATTTTAAGGATAGACGCGCTAGAGCCTTGGTTGGGCCAATAAGAACCGGAAATGGTGTGGCCGCTATTTTGATTGTTGGGCGCGATGTCGAAGGCACTATGAGGATAGGACTAAAGGTGAGAAATGCTATTTTGATATCATCATGCATAGCATTAATTTTAGGTTTAATATCGAGTTGGTTTCTTTCAAAACGATTTACTCGCCGAGTTGATGCTTTTAATAAATTAGCTGATGATGTTAGATCTGGTAATTTGAATAGACGGGCACCAAGAAATTATTCGCATGATGAGATGGATTTATTAGCTGAACATTTAAACGAAATGCTTGATCATATTGAACGTTTAATGCAGTCCATGAAGTATGCTGGTGACAGCGTTGCACATGACCTTAAAACACCATTAACGAGACTAAGAACTCGATTAGAAAGCGCAGGTATTGAAAGGCATAATACTCAAGATGCAGAGATATTTTTTTCTGCAGCTGAAGATGCTAATGAGTTATTGAAAACATTTGATAATATTTTGAGAATATCCAGACTTAAAACTGGTGAGCGAAGAGAATTGTTAATTGATATTAATCCAAAAATCCTCCTTGATGATCTCGCTGATTTATATGAACCCTCTTGTGAAAATGCTGGTTTGGAATTTCATGCATTAACTACAGAGGGACATATTATTAGAGCTGACAGAGGATTATTGTCACAAGCTGTTTCAAATTTAATTGAGAATGCAATAAAATATACACCTAAAGGCGGGATAGTAAGACTGGAATTATTAAAAAATAATATAGGGTCAGTTGAAATATCTGTATGCGATAATGGACTAGGTATTCCTCTAGAGGACAGGGAGCGTGTTAAAGGCCGTTTTGTGAGATTAGATAAAAGCCGTACTCATCCCGGGAATGGATTGGGCTTATCGCTAGTTGATGCTGTTGCTAATTTTCATAATGCTGACTTCACTATTAGCAGTATAGATGATCACAATTCAAAGCGCCCTGGACTGAAGGCAGCAATTATTTTTTCTAAAAAGAAAATCAAATAGTTCACATTGTAAAGATGTAATTTAAGGCATTAATTTATTTCAATATTTTCATTGTAATTTCAAGAATATTGTTAGAAGGATTTGCATGTATAATAGTTTTTAGTAATGATTTAATTTTGTTTTGACGATGATCATCAAGTTTTTCTACAACTTCAAAAACACCTAAAAGCCTAGATGCCACAGATGGGTTGACCCTATCTACTTTTAACACCTGATCAATAAAAAATTCGTAGCCAGTTCCATCTTCATTGTGAAAAATGAAAGTATTTTCGACTGAAAAGCCACCCAATACAGCTCTTACACGATTAGGATTTGTTATTTCAAATGACTCATGCTGGGTTAATTCTTTGATAGCACTCAATCCTCTTTTATGGTTTCTGCTAGCCTGTAATGAGAACCACTTATCAAGTACTAATGGGTTGTTTTTCCATTTATTATAAAATAAATGAATAGCATCGTCTGCTAATTCTTTATCAAGGGTATCGAGAGACTGTAATGATGAAAGCTCATCTGTCATATTTGTTGCTTCATGAAATTGTTTGATTGCTAAGTCTTTAGTGGCTGCGTCGTGCCTTGAGGCTAGCAGAAATAAACAAATATTTTTTAGTGCGCGATCACTGATTGAAGACATTCCTTCTTTAGCAGGACTATTTTTATAAAGCCTTAGATAAGTTTCGATTAATTCTTCGCGTGAAGAATTAGCAATTTCTTTATTAAGCCAATTACATGCTAATTGCACAGCAATTGGATTTAATTTAGCATTTGCATTCAGTATTTCATTTTGATTGGGGATTGTAAGAACAAGTGTTTTAAACGCATTACTTAGGTTGTTATTATTTAGACTATTTTTAATAGCCTTTGTGTAACATTCTAGAGGCTTACCAGGGTCTGGGCTATTGTTGTGTACTATTAACTTGGCGGCATTACTAATTAATGTTCGTGATATTATTTGCCCAGATTCCCAACGATTAAAATCATTTTCATCGCTCTCCATTAGACGAAGCGTGTCATCAATATTTTGTTCAAAATGTAGATTAATTGGAGCAGAAAAGTCTTGGAGAATAGAAATGCTAAAATCCTTGTCCGGATATTTTATTGAGACTGTTTTTGTTAAGCTATTAATTATAGTTAGTCTTTGCTTTGAAATTGGCCCTTCATTACCAATGATTTGCCACTTAATTGGTATGACTTGTGCTTTCTTTTTTTTACCGGTGGAATTAGTTGCCAAAATTTGATTGAAGTTTAACTCAAGCTTATCTTTATTTTTTGCATATGAAACGTGAACTTGTGGTGTTCCAGATTGCTTGTACCATAACAAAAATTGATCTAGGTTTTTACCTGAAGCTTCTTCAAAGCAGTTAATAAAATCTTCTATAGTCACTGCTAGCCCATCTAGTTTTTTAAAGTAAAGGTCACAACCCGCGCGGAAATGATCTGCTCCTAGTAGTGTTTTGAGCATACGAACAATTTCAGCCCCTTTTTCATAGACAGTGGATGTATAAAAGTTATCAATTTTTATATAACTGTCTGGTCTTACAGCATGAGATAATGGTCCAGCATCTTCAGAAAACTGAAATTTACGTAGCCTTTTAACATCTTTTATTCTTTGAACGGAAGTCCCGCGCATATCTGCCGAGAATTCTTGATCGCGAAAGACGGTAAACCCTTCCTTAAGGCAGAGTTGGAACCAATCACGGCAGGTTATTCTGTTCCCGGGCCAATTATGAAAATACTCATGAGCAACTATCGATTCTATTCTTTCATAATTTAAATCTGTAGTAGTTTCCTCATCGGCTAAAAGTACAGACGAGTTAAAGATATTTAATCCTTTGTTCTCCATTGCCCCAAAGTTGAAATCCCGAATGGCAACAATCATAAATCTATCTAAATCATATTCACGTCCAAAATTATCCTCATCCCATTTCATAGCCATTTTAAGACTTCTCATTGCGAATTCAGCTTGGTGTTGTAATCCAGGATCTACAAAGATACTCAATAGTACTTTTCGTTTATTCATAGTAGTAAACGAACTCTCTAAAACATCAAACTTTCCTGCTACCAAAGCAAATAAGTATGCAGGCTTTGGAAATGGGTCATCCCATACTGCGAAGTGTTGACTTTTGGGGAGTTCACCACTTTCGATCATATTTCCATTTGCTAGAAGATAGGGGTAGTCATTTTTATTAGCTGTAATTTTAACTTTGAATTTGGATAATACATCTGGTCGATCAAGATAGTATGTGACTCTACGGAAACCTTCTGCTTCGCACTGGGTACAGAATTTATTGTCGGATATATAGAGCCCCATTAAGGCATTGTTAATCGAGGGATTTATTGTGTTAATTATTTCGAGAGAAAATTTATTTGGAGTATCTTTAATTATTAGTTTTGAGTTGGTTACTCTATATTGCTCTTTTTTAAGAAGCTGGTTGTTTATTTTCACGGATATGAGGTCGATGTTTTCACCATTAAGAACAAGAGAGCCTTCAGAAAGACGCGAAATTTGCATTGTATTTTTTACAATTGTGTTTGTTTTGTCTAATTGAAAGTCCAGATAAACATTATTAACTTCAAAATTTGGTTTGGTGTAGTCGGCTAAATTAATTATTTTAGGTGATAAGTTCATTTTTATATTAATCCTTATTTTATTTCCTTATTTGCCGAACTGAAATGTAAATACAAGAAAGATTTTGTTCTTGCCTTTTGCCCACTTTTCGCTACTGCCACGAAAAAAGAATTAGGGTTTATAGAATATGACTAATAGTATTCAAACATTACGAAATGTTGCGATTGTTGCACACGTTGACCATGGTAAAACTACATTGGTCGATAAATTGCTTAGACAATCAGGTACACTTGATGAGCGTGGCGAACGTGAAGAGAGAGTCATGGACAGCAATGATATTGAAAAAGAACGAGGAATTACAATACTTGCTAAAAATACTGCTATTAAGTGGCATAATAAAAAAGATAAGTCTGATTGGCGCATTAATATAGTGGATACTCCAGGTCATGCTGATTTTGGCGGGGAAGTGGAGCGAGTACTTTCAATGGTGGACTCTGTTGTATTGTTGGTTGATGCTGTTGAGGGTCCTATGCCGCAAACGACGTTTGTTACAAAGAAAGCTCTTGCGCAGGGTTTGAAGCCAATAGTTGTTGTAAATAAGATTGATAGAAATGGTTCTCGCCCCGATTGGGCAGTTGATCAAACATTCGATTTGTTTGACAGATTGGGGGCCTCTGATGATCAGCTGGATTTCCCAGTTGTTTATGCTTCTGCCTTAAATGGCTGGGCTTCCAATACTATTGACAATGTTGATGGGGATATGACGGCTTTGTTTGAGGCTATTATAAATCACGTGCCGGTACCAGATGTTGATCCAGATGGTGACTTACAGCTTCAAGTGTCTGCCCTTGATTATAATAGCTACACTGGCGTAATAGGTATAGGTAGAGTGGTACGAGGCACATTGAAAAAAAATCAAACTGTTGTGGTTTCTAAACCTGACACTTCAGTGCGAAAGGCCAAGGTGGCGTCACTCTTTGGCTTCATGGGACTTGAGAGAGTGGAAGCTGATTATGTCTCTGCAGGTGACATTTGTTGTTTTACTGGCATTGATAAACTCGAGATTTCAGATACGATTTGTGATCCAGAAAATATTGAAAATCTACCCCCGTTGAGTGTTGATGAACCAACAATATCAATGACCTTTCAAGTGAATGACTCCCCATTCGCTGGGAGAGATGGCAAATATGTTACATCGAGAAATATAAATGACCGTTTGCAGAAAGAGTTAATCCATAATGTTGCATTGCGAGTTACTCAATTAGAGGAATCTGATAAATTCCGTGTTTCTGGCAGAGGTGAACTTCACCTGTCTATTCTTATCGAAAATATGCGTAGGGAAGGGTATGAGTTAGCTATATCTAGGCCACAAGTTATAAATAAAGAGGTTGAAGGTGTTTTGTGTGAGCCATGGGAAATACTTACTGTTGATGTTGATTCTGATCACCAAGGTTCGATTATGGAAAAGCTTGGTGAGCGAAAAGGTTTACTCAAAGATATGGCTCCCGATGGGAAGGGGCGGGTGCGCCTAGATTATGAGATTCCAACGAGAGGTTTGATTGGTTTTAGATCTGAGTTTTTAACGTTAACATCAGGTACAGGTTTGCTCTATCATAATTTTGATGCTTATAAACCCAGAACTAATGCTGGTATAGGGAGGAGACAAAAAGGAGTTTTAGTCTCTAAGGATTCCGGAAAAGCTGCTGGATTTGCTTTATGGAATCTACAAGAGCGTGGTAAAATGTTTATAGGCCACGCAGAAGAAGTTTATGAGGGAATGATTGTAGGAATAAATTCTCGTGATAACGATTTAGTCGTAAACCCTCTGAAGGGTAAGCAGCTCACTAATGTAAGAGCTTCAGGTACAGATGAGGCAGTCGTATTAACTACACCAATTAATGTTACTTTGGAGTATGCCTTAGAGTTTATTAATGATGATGAATTAGTTGAGGTCACTCCCAACAATATAAGAATACGTAAGCGCTATTTGTTGGAGCATGAGCGCAAAAAAGAATCTCGCCGAAATGAAGCTATAACCTAGGGTTAGTTGCTTTAGTCTATTTTTATATAAGATATGCAAACTAAGTTTATCTTTAATCCGTATTATAAATAGTAAAAATATATTTATTTTAAATATGGATTGTGCATGACTTTTGGGAATGAAACTGTAATTATTGACAATATGTCAAATAATGAACCGAAATCATATTCAGATACAAGACGCGCTTCTACGAAAAGCTTGAGTGCAGCAAAAAGAGATGCTCTATGGCTGCATTCAATTTCCAACAATCAGGATGCTCGAGCACTATCTGATTTATTTGAGATTTACGGTCCTAAACTTAAAGGCTGGTTAATGGCAAGAGGCGTAGGCAATGGCACCGCTGAAGACATAGTTCAAGATGTTATGATCAAAGTTTGGACAAAAGCTGGAAGTTTTGACCCTGCAAAAGCTAGCTTTGCCACTTGGGTTTACCGCATGACTAGAAACCGCTGGATTGACCATAAAAGGAAACACGGTAGAATGGATGTAAGAGACCCTGATTTGATGAAAATTATTGCTGACGACGAGGTCCAATCTGCTGAAGTTAACTTTATGGCACAACAAAACTCGGATATTCTTAGAGAACAGATCTCACGCTTAACCAAAGCACAGCAGATGGCTATTCGTATGGCATTTATGGAATATAAAACTCATAAAGAGATATCAGAAGAGACTGGCTTGCCTCTAGGAACGGTAAAAACGCGTATTAGGAGTGCCATACAGGCTTTAAAAGCTAATATGGCAAAACACATAGGTCAGATGCAATGATGCTTTCAGTAGATAAAAAAATAGATATTTCAGAAGACGCAATTACTGAATACGCTACAGGTAATCTTAGCCCAGCTAAACACGCCATTGTAGCTTGTCAAAGCGAGATCTGTGAAGAAGTCTCAAGTCGTGTTGCATTTCAAGAGCAAATAGCAGCCTCCATGATTGAACAGGTACATACTAAAGCTCTTTCCCCTTTGTTTATGGGTAATGTTTTAGCAAATTTACCGCCTCAAGAAGCGGCCCCTAATATAGTAAATTTAAAAAATAATACGCCAGGAACTCTCAGCCACCTTTTAGGTTGCGGATTGGATAAAATTAAGTGGAAATCTCTTATACCCGGTGTAGCTGTTCATGATGTCCTAGGTGATAGGAACAACAAGGCTGGTGATCGACTATACCTTCTAAAGGCTAAAGGAGGTATGCAAATGCCTAATCACGGCCACAATGGTGAGGAATGGACACTTATTTTAAAAGGTAGTTATAATATTGGCGACAAGGTTTTTGCGCGCGGAGATTTACACATTGAAGATGAAGATGAGATACACAGTCCCCATATTAATGAAGGCGAGGATTGCATCTGCTTGGTTATGACTCAAGGGCCGCTTAAAATGCAAAGCTTGATTCCGCGGCTACTCCAGCCGTTAATTGGTATTTAGATCAACCATAAGCATCATAATGATGAGTTATTGCCACAGTTATTTGCCTTACAAGATCACCAGCTCTTTCTAAGGGTTTAATTATTGACTCTGTTATATGTGGAAAGCCCCCTGATGGGGCTACAGGTTCATTAGTCTTTTCTTGCAGTTGTTCCGTCCATTCCAAGGCGGACCTTTTTTCAGGGTACCTATCTTTCAAATTTCTGATTACGCTATCAATTTGAAATGTTTGTAGTTTTTGTAAAACATTTATTGACGAACTGCTTTCTTCACCTGCAGCTGGAAGTTCAGTTGCTATAATCATCATTTTCATAATAACTGATAACCTAAGAGCATGTAAAATTTCTAAATCTTCAATATTATATTCATTATTTTCCTTCATTTCAGATACAAAAAACTTAATTGCATTATAAGAATCCATGCGTAATTGATTAGCTAAATCCATTATTTGCGATCGCCACGGAAGTGACTTTAAGGTTGAAGCTACTGTTAAGCTTTTCTTTTCTAGCCGCGGCTCATTATTTGAAAGGCCTCTGCTAACCCAGAACCCAGGGTCAAATAGACGCCCATAAGCACTCAATATTGACATATTTGAACGTTCTAGAGAGCTGAACGCCAGTGAGAAAATTGAATGTGCCCTTGCGGAATTTTTATAGTGGTTTGAAAATTTTTCAATATCGATTGAAACAGCCTTACCTATTCCATAAAAAATATTAGCGGGTATCCCAAATTGCTGTAAAATAGCATTATGCGGTATCGCGCGCAGTTGTCGTGGGTCAAACATACCGGTGTCTGATTTCGATCGTTTAGATGCACGCGAACCCGTAGGAATAAGTAGGTTTTGACCAAAGCCTGAAAGTAACTTTATATAATTTGGATCATTATATAGGCTTTCTTGTTGAGAGCTAATCGTTCTGAAGACATCCCAAGAGAAATCAGTATCTTTGTAGAATATATCATCGTCAGCATCTTTTTTATTTGTGTAGCGAGCTTTTAGAAGAGATCTGATAGTAGCTTTTGCTAAGTCTTTGGTCTGAAACCACATAAACCCATCACCACCTTGAAAGCTAGTTTCATGGCAGATAGGTAATGCCCGTTTTTCGAATTGTCTCATTGCCCAAGGACTCATTACATAATTCACCCTATCTATAATAGAGCCTGAATGCCCGCCTCTTCCCGAACTTTCTCCATGAGTATTAAATATTACAGCAGTCACATCTTTAATATCAAATTTCTCCATTTGCGATGCAAAATGGGAGTGTAATCGTTCGATTGCTAAGGTCGCTGGTATTTGCCCCATAAATCTACCAGCATCTGAAAATCCTGTTTGAATAGCAAATACGCCTCTATCCTTAATATAATCCCTATAAACTTCATTGCTCAACATTTTACCGATTATACGGCCTCCATTATTTAAGGCATCTGCTGTTTCAAATAATGGCGAAATATCTAAATGTTTTTCAATTCCATACCTTTTAGCTAAATAAAGCATTCCCATGGGAGTAAGGCTATCCTCACATTCAGCAATTAGTAGTCTTATGGGAGTCTCATCATCAATATATTTGTGAATTTGCGCAGTTAGTATCATTTTTTCGTGTGCTGTCGACTTTTCTAATGCCAATGAAGCAAAATTTACTGATTGAACTTTCACATTTTTTGTCAGTTTAGATGCCCTTAATAGTAAGGTTCGTTTATCTGATGTATGATCGGTTATCCCGAATGTTGATTTTAGGGCAGAGACAACATGCTGATTGTTCAAACGGAAATGAATTCGAGCTGTACCAAGACCAAAAGCAATCATTTTTGAACGTAAACAAATTAATTCTTTATTGAGTTCAAATAACTCATTGTTCTCAATGATCTTATTTATAATTTTTATTGGATTTTTCAGGTTTAAGAAACGCCGAGTAGATACCCGTGTAAGGTTATTTGCGGCATCAACAAGATTTTCTGGGTTTGTTATATCTTTTTCAAACAGAGTTAAATCGTTCTCAGCGCTTTCATGCGCATCTGACATCTTTTTTAAAAGTTCAATTAAATGAGTATTTTTATCTAAGCTTTTCCCATATTTATTGTTTATATTCGAAATTGAGATTTTATACCTAAAAAGTTGATCTCTTTTTTCTTGAAGTCTTAATCTTAAAGCATCTCCCCAACTTATATCTGTGCGACCATCAATATCATACCCTACCCAACTGTATGCGTTTATTAAGTGAGGGGTTATAGACTTCCAATCATCAGGAAATAATTTTTCACTTATACTAACAATACTGCTGTTTATACTATCAAGTTCAGCTTGAATTCGTTCAAGCGTTACTTGTGTGTCCTCATGTTCTTCTTTTAGTGTAGGTGCACGTTTAGGTAAATAAGGGAAATTTTTTAATTTCTCTACTGAACTGGTATATTTATTGTCTTCACTACTTGCAATTTTACCCAAACAATTGCGAACATCACGTGATAAAGAAAATGTTGGGTGAGCGGTAAGTACTATTCCAATTCCGGGGCTTTCAGCCCAACTTTTAAAGGCTTTAAAACCTTCTTTAGCTTTTTGGTATGCTATTTTTTCTAGTGATTTCTTTATTTCATTATCACTGCAAATACCAGCTCTTTTCCGTAACCTTCGGCTTCTGTTGATTGCTGATTTGTCAGATATTGATTTGACTAAACTTTCTATATCTTTGAAAGCTATAGCGCGGTCTTCAACATCTTTTGAAAGATCATAAGCTAGCAGCTTTATTGCGTTAGATTGAGGATCAGAGTCTTTATGATTTTTATACTCAATTAATTTTGTTTTTAATTGATCATTGAGTTCTTCAGATGTTTTTTTACGGGTAATTTTTATAGCTCCTTAAAAAAACTTTGACATTTCAGAAGCTGTATCCAGCATCCGGTTCGAAAAACCCCATTCATTATCGTACCAGCTTAAAACTCTGACTAACGAGCCATCTATTACTACTGTCTCTCCTGCGATAAGACTTGATGAATGCGGGTCATGATTAAAATCAATAGAAACTGTTTTATCATCAACCACTTGTAAAATATTTTTTAATGTTCCTTTTTCAGCACTTCTAAAGCTGCTCAATACATCGTCTATTTTCACATTTTTTTCAAGATTTACAGTAAAGTCAATAACGGAAACATTTGGTGTAGGTACACGTATTGCTTTTCCATCAAGTTTTCCTTTTAGTTCCGGAATTACTAGACCTATTGCGCTAGCAACGCCAGTGGATGTTGGAATCATCGACATAGCCGAAGCTCTTCCACGATTAAAATCTTTATTGTGTATAGTATCAAGTGTTGGCTGATCGCCAGTGTAGGCGTGTATAGTTGTCATGAAACCATTTTTTATACCAAAAGAGTCGTTCAGAACTTTTGCTACTGGAGCTAATGCGTTTGTTGTGCATGATCCATTAGAAACTACCTTATCGTTTGCGCTTAAATTCTTATGGTTAACACCATATACAATAGTTTTATCAGCTCCAGCGCCTGGTGCGGAAATTAAGACACGCTTTGCACCTGCCTTTAGATGCTCAGCCGCTTTATCTCTATGAGTAAATATTCCTGTGCACTCCATAACAATATCAATGCCATCATTAGACCAATTCAAATCTTCAAGATTACGCACGGATGAAACATTTATTTTCTTTCCATTTACTTTTAAGATGTCACCCTGACTTTCTATATGTCCATTGAACCTACCATGTACAGAGTCATACTTTAATAGATGCGCTAAGTTATCCGTTTTAGATAGGTCATTTACTCGCACTATTTCAAAGTCTTTTTTGTGATTTTCTTCTAAGGCGCGCAATATATTGCGTCCTATCCGCCCAAAACCATTAATGGCAATTCTAATAGTCATCAGTATATCCTTATAAAATTGACAGCGCTGTCATATTATTAAAACTGGAGTATTATGCAAGTTAAAACAGTTTTTTATAGTGGTTTTTTATTTCTTTCAGGTGTTTTATAGTTATATATCTTTGTTAAATGACTTTCCTTTACTTATACTTAAATTTCCCAAGAGGTAAATTATGACTCAAAATATAGCTATTGTGGGTGCAGGAATCTCAGGTCTTACTGCTGGCAGAAACCTTACCCAAAAACATAACGTTACAATATTTGATAAGTCACGCGGTGTTGGCGGTCGAATGTCTACTAGATACTCAGAATTATATGAATTTGACCATGGGGCTCAATATTTCACTGCAAAAGATGAACGTTTCAAAATGATTCTATCCTCAGAAACTTTTGAGGATGTAATTAAGCCTTGGGACTCGCGGGCTTTCTATAAGAAAGAGAATGATCTAATTCCTGACACCGGAGGTTTTAGGTACGTTAGCTATCCTAGGATGAATAGTTTCGCAAAAAAGCTTTCAAAAGGTTTGAACATTTCTCTCAATTCTAACGTCTCTTCTATACATAAAGATAAAGAAAAATGGGTTTTGGAAACTGCGGATGGTAGGGTTTATAGAGATTTTGATCTTGTTATTTTAGCTCTACCGAACCAGCAAGCAATATCTTTAATGCCAATTGAAACTAATTACTTTAAAAAAGTAAAAGAAGTTGAAATGGACCCTTGTTTTGCACTTATGATTGGTCTCAAAAAAAAATATGATTTTGGCTGGGATAGTTTACGATTGAATAACAATATTAATTCTTGGCTAGCAGTTAATAGCTCTAAACCTGAACGCTCTACTGATCAGACTGCTTTGGTAATACACAGTGCGGTTGAGTGGTCGAAGAAAAACAAAAGTGGGGATATAACTTGGGTGCAAGACCAAATGGAAGCAGCTGCTAGCAAAACCTGTGGTATTGATATATCAGAGGCGCACCACAAGGTAATTCACCGCTGGATGTTTGCATCAGTTAGTAAGCCATCAAGTGAAGGCTGTTTTTATGACCCTTCACTTAAAATTGCTACATGCGGTGACTGGTGCAATGGAGGAAGAGTGGAGGGAGCATACATTTCAGGATTAATGGTAGCCAAAATAATTGAGGGTTTAGTGTAAAGTTATATTAGTTTATATCTATAACTCCTTTCTTGACTTAATCATGACATACGATAAGGCCCTTCCCATAAAATAAATCGTGTGAAACCTGCATTGGACAGTTTATCCAACTTGCGGAAATGATGGAGAAGCTCATGCACGCTTACAGAACTCATACTTGCGGTGAGATATGCTTAGAGGATGTAGATCAAACAGTACGTCTTTCAGGTTGGATACACAGGAAAAGAGAACATGCTAATGCATTGTTTATTGATCTAAGAGACCATTATGGTATCAGTCAGGTAGTCGTATACCCAACTTCCAATTTTTATGAAGATCTAAAGCGGTGTACTAGTGAGTCTGTAGTTACTGTCACTGGTAAATTACTTAGACGGGATCAAGATGCTATTAACTCAGAAATTCCAACGGGGGAGGTTGAGTTAAGGGCAGATGAAGCAATTATTGAAAGCGCTGCAGCACCATTGCCTTTGCCAGTTTTCGGGGAGCAAGACTATCCTGAAGAAATTAGATTAAAGCATCGTTATTTAGATCTCAGACGAGAGACTCTGCATAAAAATATCATCTTGCGGGGGGAAGTAATTAATTCGTTGCGTAGCCGCATGATCAAACAAGGCTTTACTGAATTCCAAACCCCAATTTTAACAGCAAGCTCTCCTGAAGGAGCGAGAGATTTTTTAGTGCCATCGAGATTGAATCCAGGTAAGTTTTATGCGTTACCGCAAGCGCCGCAACAGTTTAAACAGTTACTAATGGTTGCGGGTTTTGACAAATACTTTCAAATAGCACCTTGTTTTCGTGATGAAGATGCACGTGCGGACAGATCGCCGGGAGAGTTTTATCAGCTTGATATAGAAATGAGTTTTGTAACTCAAGAGGATGTTTTTCAGGCTATTGAGCCGGTTATGGCGGGTGTATTTGAGGAATTTGCCGATGGTAGAAAAGTTGAGACCCCTTTTCCTAGAATACCTTATAAAGAGTCTATAGAAAAATATGGATCCGATAAACCAGATTTAAGAATCCCATTTGAAATTAAAGATGTTTCAAGTTTTTTTAAGGATGAAGAAAAAACAGGTTTTGGGATATTTGCTAGGATAATAAATGGTGGTGGTAAAGTTATTGCTATACCAGCCCCCAAAGCAGCTGAAACTAAATCACGTAAGTTCTTTGACAACATGGACAAGTGGGCAAAAAAAGAAATGCAAATGCCTGGTCTTGGATACGCACGCTTAAAGAAAAATGATGAAGGCGTGGTTGATAGCCAAGACCCTGTTTTAAAAAATTTCGAAAAAGAGCATCTAAAAACACTTTTAAGGAAAATTGATCTTAATGATGGTGATGGTGTCTTTTTTGCGGCGGGTAAAAAAAATGAAGCTTATAAGTTAGCTGGGGCAGCTAGAAATAAAGTTGCATATGAATTAGAATTAATACCAGATGGTATTTTTAAGTTTGCTTGGATAGTGGATTACCCAATGTATGAGTGGGATGAGGATCATAAGAAAATTGATTTTTCTCATAATCCTTTCTCAATGCCACAAGGCGGTTTGTCAGTGCTTAATGAGGCCAAGACAAATGACGATATTTTAAATATTCTGGCATATCAATATGATATTGTCTGTAATGGAGTGGAATTATCCTCAGGGGCAATCAGAAATCATAAGGCCGAAGTAATGTATAAGGCTTTTGAAATAGCTGGATATGGTCCTGAAGTTGTTGAAGAGAAATTTTCAGGTATGATTAACGCTTTTAAATTTGGAGCTCCCCCTCATGGTGGTATTGCACCTGGGGTAGATAGAATTGTAATGTTACTTGCCGGCACAAATACGATTCGTGATGTAATTCTTTTTCCTATGAATGGACAAGCACAGGACTTGATGATGAATGCCCCTGCTGAGGTTGACCTAAAACAGCTTAAGGAACTTTCATTAAAATTAATTCCAACAAGCGATTAGCGTTCCGTAGTTCTTTTGGAATTTAATAATGCTTGGCGAATACGGCTTAGTTTTTTGTAGATGTCTCTATTCTTAGGCCCGGTTGCCTTTAATAGCACTTCAACATCTCTAATTGCTTGGTCAACACCCTTAGTAGAACTTTGATTGGTATTGGTAGAATCTATACCATTGCAAAAGTGTAATATAAGACCGAGTGGCAGCCTGGTGTTTATATTGCCGCAAGCTTTATCGAGTTGTTCTTGTTTTAACCCAAACGCCATAGATAGATCGGCATTAGAAAAAATTGTATTAATCATTGAGGCTTGAGATAAATTTGCATTTCCAAAGCTTACACCTGTAAAGTCAGCGTTGTTTAAATTAGAATTTTGTAGATTAATGTTATTTAGTTTTGCTTTTGAAAAATTCGAGTTTTCAAAGTTTGTATTTGTAGCATCAACGCGCTGTAGGAATGCCATACGAAAATTACCATTTTTAAATTCCCCTCGGGTAAGGTCTGCCGAATTAAAATTTGTTCCAATGAATTGAGAGTCATTAATTTTACCCTCAATAATAGTAGCATTCGTTAGGTTAGCCTTATTCATATTTACATTTTTACCTTCAACTCGATAGAGTAATGCTTTACGGAACTGTGACCCTGTTAGCACAGAGCCGTCAAAGTTACCTCCAGATAAATTCGAACTGTTAAATATGGACCCTGAAAAATTCGCATTATTAAGCTTTAATCCATTAAGCCTGATGTTTGATAAATCACATCGGTCGCAGGAACCAGAGGATATTTGTATTCTTCTATCAACACGTATTTGTGATTGAGCGGGAGTGTTTAAGCACACCACTAAGCCTAATAAACTAATAATTTTAATATATCTCAGCATAACAGGATCCTGCTATATATCATAAATTTTCTTCTGGCGATTAAATTTATTGTAATGTTTCAGAATAATTAATGGATTTCTATGAGCACCCTGTTGTAGAACCACAGCTATCACATTTTTGGCATGTCCCATTTCTAACAAGAGTAAAATGACCGCATTCGTTGCATGGATCCCCAGTGTATCCTCTAAAGCGTGATATTTTTTCATCTGAGCTATTGCCGATATTGTTAATTGGTGTTTCTAGTTTTTGAGCATCGGATAGCTCAATATCTACATCGAGAATTTGTTCCTCGCTTTGCACACCCATAGAACTCGTAATATTTGCTTTTATGAATGTAAATGGGACTATATTGTCTTCATTGTCATCATTTATACCTTCGCGATTAAAGCCTTTGGAGTATACGGGAAGAGTTAAATGATTTTCAATAATTTCTTCATTTGAATGTCTTTCAGCAGCACCAAGACCAAGTTGATCACCCGCTCCACTGTTGGGGTCTACATGGGCTAGTTCTTCCCACCCTAAATAAGATATACCAAGCTCACGGAAGATATAGTCAAGAATAGAATTGGCGAATTTAATACGATCATTACCTTGAACAGGTCCATTTGGTTCAAAACGCGTAAAAGTATATGCCTCTACAAATTCTTCTAATGGAACGCCGTATTGAAGACCTATTGATATTGCAATAGCAAAATTATTCATTAAGCTCCTAAATGCTGCTCCTTCTTTATGCATGTCTATAAAAATTTCACCTAAGCTCCCATCCTCAAATTCACCAGTATGTAGGTAAACTTTATGTCCACCCACTGCAGCTTTTTGGATATATCCAGTTCGTCGATCAGGAAGTCTTTCTCGCGTTATTGGCTTTTCAATAACTTTTTCTACTATTTTTTCTACAATTCTTTTTGAGGCTGTAAAAGCTCGCTCGTGACTTGGCTTTTTTAGTGTTTCATCTAACTCATCAATTTCATCTTGATTAAATATAGCTGAGTTGAGTGGTTGCGAAAGTTTGGATCCATCTCGGTATATTGCTATAGCTTTTATTCCCAAACCGTGAGCTTGTTTATAAACATTTGAGCATTCATCAATCGTCGAATCGGCTGGCATGTTGACTGTTTTAGAAATTGCCCCGGAGATAAAAGGCTGTGCAGCCGCCATCATTAAGATATGACTTTCATGAGTAAGCGATCTAGTCCCTATAACTCCGCATGGTGTTGCACAATCAAAAACTGGAAGGTGTTCCACAAGGAGGTGAGGTGCGCCCTCTAGAGTCATTGCTCCTGAACAAAAAGTATTTGCAGCTGTAATATCATCTATGCTGAAACCCAAGACAGGTAATAGGTCTGAGCCACTTTCTCTTAATTCTTTATTCGTAAGACCAAGAGCATCACGGCAGAATTCATCTCCTAATGTCCAACGACTGAATGCATAACGTATATCAAAAGCTTCCGGTAATAAGTCTTCTATTTGATTTAATTCGTAGTCGCTAAATCCTTTCTTTTTAAGAATATCATGATTAATTCCGTTAGACCCTTTAAGTGTCCCATGACCAAGAGCATAAGACACTATTTCCTTTATTTTCTGTTTTGAGTACCCCAATGAAGTCAGTGCTCTTGGGACTGAATTATTAATTATTTTGAAATGACCGCCTCCAGCCAATTTTTTGAACTTTACCAGTGCAAAGTCAGGCTCAATACCAGTTGTGTCGCAATCCATTAAAAGTCCTATTGTACCTGTAGGTGCGATAACTGATACTTGTGCATTTCGAAATCCATATAGGGAGCCTATTTTTTCAGCCTTTCTCCAAACCTTCACAGCTTGTTGACATAAACTGTCAAATGGACATTCAGATCTGTTTAGTGGTAATGGTTGATATGATAGTCCCTCATAAGCAATGCGTCCCTCGGCAGCTCTTCGATGGTTTTGTATAACTCTAAGCATTATTTCTGAATTATGTTTAAATCTTGGGAATGGGCCCATGCTTTCTGCCATTTCAGCAGAGATTAAATAGGCTGAACCCGTGAGTAAGGCTGTGATTGCTGCAGCAGCTGACCTGCCTGCATTGCTGTCATACGCAATTCCACACGACATTAGGAGGCCGCCCAAATTTGCATATCCTAACCCTAATGTTCTATATTGATAAGACCGTTTAGCAATTTCTTTTGATGGATATTGCGCCATCATGACTGATATTTCTAAGACAATAGTCCATAGACGTGACGTATATTCGAATGATTTAATGTCAAACTTATTGTCCTGATTGCAAAATTTCATTAAGTTTAATGATGCAAGGTTACAAGCTGTATCATTAAGAAACATATATTCAGAGCAAGGATTTGAAGCAACAATTTCCCCATCATTAGAACATGTATTCCATGCATTTATTGTGTCTTTGTATTGAATGCCTGGATCTGCCGATGACCAAGCAGCCTTCGATATTTCTTGCCATAAGGAACGAGCAGAGACACTTTTTGCAATCGCACCGTCAGTTCTTCTTATTAAGTCCCAGGTTTCATTATTTTCTACTGCTTTAAAAAAAATATCTGGTATTCGGATTGAATTATTAGCATTTTGACCTGCTACAGTTTTATATGCCTCACTATCCCAGTCCGCATCAAGCTCAGGTATTTCAATCTCATCAATGCCTTGCCTCGCAAGATGTAATACTCTTTGTATCGCACCGTCAGGAACTCCATTGTTTCTTGCATTTTTAATTTCTCTTTTTAATGAAGCGTTTTCAGATATATCAAAACACTCTTCATCAGAACCTGAGCAATTAATACATGAATTTAAGATAGCATTTAAACTAGTTTTTAAAATTTTTGAACCTGCTACCAGGGCAGCTACTTTCATTTCTTCTTCTGTTTTCCAGTGGATAAAATCTTCTATGTCTGGGTGATCGATGTCAACAACAACCATTTTTGCTGCTCGACGTGTAGTGCCACCTGATTTAATTGCTCCAGCTGATACATCCCCTACTTTTAAAAAGCTCATAAGACCAGATGATTGACCTCCACCCGAAAGACGTTCGCCTTTAGCCCTTATATTAGAAAAATTAGATCCAGTACCTGACCCATATTTAAATAATCGAGATTCTTTTGTCCATAAACTCATTATCCCATCATTGCCGAGTAAATTATCATTTACGGATTGAATAAAACAAGCGTGAGGTTGAGGGTGCTCATAAGCATCCTTTGATTTTTCTACTTGCCCTGTTTTATGGTTTGTAAAGCTATGTCCTTGAGGGGCCCCAGTAATTCCATATGCCCAGTGAAGCCCTGTATTAAACCATTGAGGTGAATTTGGTGCTGCTATTTGTGTAGCAAGCATATATCTAATTTCATCATAAAACACCAAAGCGTCTTGTTCTTTGGTAAAGTACCCACCTTTCCAACCCCAATATGCCCAACAACCAGCCATTCTATCAAAAATTTTTCTAGCATCAGTCTCGCCAGACATTTTACTATTTTTTGTTTTTAAGTCATTATAGTCTGCTTCGTGTCTATAGAGCCAAGTTGGCACTCCAGTTTCCTTGATTGCTTTTAAATTTGATGATATTCCAGTTTTACGTAAGTATTTTTGCGCTAGAATATCGCACGCTACTTGAGACCAGTTTTCTGGGACTGAAAATTCAATTTTATTTGAGCATTTGATACCGTCTAAACTGCGGAGCTCACTTTTAACTTTTTTGAAGCCTATAGAGCTGTAAGGACATTCACCGGGTTTTGTATAATGACGTTTAATTCTCATATTTTTTTTATGAATCACTTTTAATTTATATAGACCTGCTTAAATGCATAAAATTATAAAAGCGATTAAAAAACAAAAAAGCCGCCAAATGGCGGCTCTTTTATAACCATATTTTGATAGGTTAGCACTTGTAATAAAGGTCAAACTCTACTGGATTTGGATGCATAGCCACCCTATGTACTTCTTCCATTTTTAGATTTATGTAAGCATCTATTTGATCGTCATCAAAAACGTTTCCAGCCTTAAGAAAATCACGGTCTGAGTCTAGTGAATCCAACGCTTCGCGTAATGAACCACATACTTGAGGGATATCCTTAGCTTCTTCAGGGGATAATTCATACAAATCAATATCCATTGCTTCGCCCGGATCAATCTTATTTTTTATACCGTCTAAACCAGCCATCAGAAGAGCTGTATAGGTTAGGTAAGGGTTTCCTGCTGGGTCAGGGTATCTTACTTCCAGTCGCTTTCCGTTTCGTGAAGCTGTCCATGGTATTCTAATAGATGCTGATCTATTTCGACTAGAGTAAGCAAGCATAACAGGTGCCTCAAACCCAGGAACAAGTCTTTTGTAAGAATTAGTTGATGCGTTTGAGAATGCGTTAATAGCTTTTGAATGTTTAATAATTCCGCCGATATAGTGTAAGCATGACTTAGATAGTCCGGCATATTCGTCACCAGCGAAGGTTGGTTTACCATCTTTCCAGATTGACATGTGTACGTGCATGCCTGTTCCGTTGTCATTCCACATAGGTTTTGGCATAAATGTTGCAGTTTTACCGTAAGCATGCGCCACATTGTGCACAATGTATTTATATAACTGCATATTGTCACCCATTTTGAGTAGGGTATCAAATTTCATCCCTAATTCATGCTGTGCAGGTGCAACTTCGTGATGGTGCTTTTCTGGACGTAGGTTTAGTTCTTCCATCACTGAAAGCATTTCAGATCGCATATCTTGAAGGCTGTCTACCGGTGGCACAGGGAAGTATCCGCCTTTTGGACCGGGCCTATGGCCCATATTTCCGCCCTGATAGGACCTGCCCGTGTTTGATGGCAGCTCAGTTGAGTCGATTTCATAACCAGTTTTATTTTGGCTAGTATCCCAGCGGACGTCATCAAAAACAAAAAATTCTGCTTCGGGTCCAAAGAAAACATCATCTCCCACTTTTGCTGAACGCATGTATGCTTCGGCTGCTTTTGCGGTGCCTCGCGGGTCTCTGTTGTAAGATTCACCAGTATCTGGCTCTAAAATGTCACAAAACACAGCTAGTGTATCCTGTTGATAAAACGGATCCATTTGAGCTGTTTCAGCATCAGGCAAAAGTACCATGTCGGACTCATTGATGTCTTTCCAGCCACCAATCGATGACCCGTCGAACATAGTTCCATCTTTGAATAGGTCTTCATCAACCAGATCACTATGAAAAGTTACGTGCTGCATCTTTCCTTTTGGATCAGTAAATCTTAAATCGACAAATTTGATTTCTTCGTCTTTGATCTTTTTGAGTAGTTTATCTGACATTATATGTCCTTTCCCTTGTTATGATGTAATACTCTAGAGCTTATTGTATGGTTTGTATTTTACAGTGCCGCATCTCCCGACTCGCCCGTTCTGATTCTAATAGCCTGTGATACTTCTGATACAAATATTTTTCCATCCCCAATTTTTCCTGTTTTAGCTGCTGTCTGAATTGCTTCTAAAGCTGCCTCTACTTGATCATCAGATATAACTAGCTCCAGTTTAAGTTTAGGTAAAAAATCTACAACATATTCAGCACCTCGGTATAATTCAGTATGGCCCTTTTGACGACCAAACCCTTTGGCTTCCACAACGGTCATACCTTGTAACCCTACTCCTTGCAGTGCTTCTTTAACTTCATCAAGTTTGAAAGGTTTTATTACTGCTTCTATTTTTTTCATTTTTAGGCTCCTAAGATTATTAAGTGGATCGCGAGTTATTTTTTTAAATAATGTTAAATACATTACATAGAGTCTAGTCTGGTGCTTTCTATTTCTATATTTCCTTAATTAAAGGATATATTTGCACTTTTTTTATGCTTCATGTTTTACGCGCGATTAAATTTTGAGCGCCATTATTGGTAATAAATTTGGACTATCGCATCATTAAGCCTATGAAGCCTGGATTTTTATAGTTAAAGAAGTCTAATAAAAAATAGGAGTGCCCTGTGGCTAAGCTTGAAGTTCGTCCACCGAAGAAAACATATATAACTGACCAGCAGGCGTTAGATTTCCATACTCTTCCTGTTCCAGGAAAGTTATCATTACTTCCGACAAAACCTATGGCAACACAAAGAGATTTATCGCTCGCTTACTCCCCCGGTGTGGCAGTCCCAGTTGAGGAGATCGCTAGGGACCCTGACTTGGTGTATGACTACACATCTAAAGGTAATATGGTTGCTGTGATTTCAAATGGCACAGCAATTCTAGGGTTAGGTAATTTGGGTGCTATGGCATCTAAGCCAGTTATGGAAGGCAAGTCAGTTTTATTTAAAAGATTCGCTGATATCGATAGTTTCGATATCGAAGTAGAAGAAGAAGATGCAGAAAAGTTTATCCAATGTGTTGAAAGATTCGGAAATACCTTCGGTGGCATTAACCTTGAAGATATAGGGTCTCCAGAATGTTTTATCATAGAGCAGGAATTACGTGAGAAACTTGATATTCCAGTGTTTCATGATGATCAACATGGTACAGCTATCATTGCAACTGCAGGACTTATAAATGCAGCACAACTGACGGGTAGAAAATTTGAAGATATGAAGGTTGTTCTTTCAGGGGCTGGTGCAGCAGGTTTATCAGTATTAGGTTTAATTAAACGGCTTGGGGTGAAGAATGAAAATGCTATCGTATTAGACAGTAAAGGAGTAATTTATCAGGGCCGTCAAGAGGCTATGGATCAATGGAAAGCTCCCCACGCGGTGGATACCAGTCTTCGCACACTTAAAGAGGCTATGTCAGGCGCCGATGTTTTTTTAGGCCTTTCTATAGCGGGTATCGTAACACAAGATATGATACGATCAATGAATGACCAGCCGATTATATTTGCAATGGCAAACCCTGACCCAGAAATTACGCCTGAAGAGATAAAAGAAGTACGAAGTGATGCAATTATTGCAACAGGAAGGTCGGATTACCCTAATCAGGTAAACAATGTGCTTGGCTTTCCATATATTTTCAGAGGCGCTCTTGATGTAAGAGCACGAAATGTTAACGAAGAGATGAAACTTGCCTGTGCGCACGCACTTGCTGACCTCGCTAGACAGGATGTCCCAGAAGAAGTAGCTGCGGCTTATCATGGGCAAAGACCTAAATATGGGCCTGAATATATTATTCCCGCCCCCTTTGATCCGCGTTTGATATCAGAGATTCCCCCTTATGTTGCACAAGCTGCAATGGATACTGGTGTAGCGCGTAAGCCAATTGAAAATATGGACGTGTATAAGAAGTCTTTGGCGCAAAGGCAGGACCCAACAGCGGCTATACTTCAAGGAATTACCAGCGCTGTTGTACAAAATCCAAAAACGATAGTTTTTGCTGAAGGTGAGGAACCTGCTGTTATTAGAGCTGCTCAATCTTATCAACAACGTGGGTTGGGAAAGGCAATTTTGATCGGCCGTGAAAAGCCTATCTATGATAATATGAAACTATTGGGTATTGAAAAGCCAGAAAACTATACCATACTGAACGCCAGGCTATTTGACAGAAACGCTGAATTTACCGAGTACCTTTATAGCCGCCTGCAGCGAAAAGGCTTTCTACGTCGAGATGCTCAAAGATTAGTAAATAACGATAGAAACGTTTTTTCTGCCTTAATGCTTCATCATGGATTGGCAGATGGTATGGTAACGGGTGTAACTAGAAGCTATGACATTGCTTTAAGGGATGTTAGATTGGTATTAAACCATGTCGAAAATGAGCGCACTATGGGGGTATCTATAGTCGTAAATAAAAGTAGAACACTGTTCATAGCAGATACAAATATAACCGAGTTTCCTGCTGCCGAAGACCTAGCCGACATCGCAGAGACAACAGCTAGTTTTGCTCGTCAATTTGGGTTTGAACCGAGAGTGGCATTTTTATCTTACTCAACCTTTGGAAATCCAGTAGGCGAACGTATGCAGAGAGTGCGTAAGGCAGTGGAAATACTCGACGAACGTAACATTGACTTTGAATATGAAGGCGATCTTGCCGCGGATGTAGCGTTAGATCCCCTACATACCCTTACATATCCTTTCTCAAGGTTAACGGGTTCAGCGAATATATTAATAATGCCTGCTATTCATTCCGCGTCTATATCTACCAAGCTACTAGACACAGTAGGGGGTGCTACTGTTTTGGGTCCATTCTTAACGGGTCTCGAAAAGCCTGTTCAAATTTGTCCTTTGGGAGCGACTGCTTCTGAGATAGTGCAGATGGCAACTTTAGCTGCCTTCGCTCCTTCACATCGTGATGATTAGTGGCTTCTGGAGCTGTAGTTAATTTAACAGAAGGTAAAGTGTCGAATCATGTATTACGCATGCTTGGGCCATTTTCTATTGCTGTTATAGCACTTATCTCAACGGGTATTGTAGATACCATATATTTAGGAAATTTAATTGATGTGAGCAGACCTAATTTGGGCCGTTTTGCTTTAGCTGCCCTAGGTGTTGCATTCCCAATTACTTTTGTGGGAAATTCTGTGAATATAGGTTTGGGGGCAGGGACAATGTCCGCAATTTCGCGTGCTCTGGGACAAGGTGATTATCAAAAAGCTAAGCGTCATGGAGCTGCAGCAATAATGTTTGGATTGTTAATAATGACCTGTTTAATAAGTTTTTTATACTTACTCATGCCACTTCTCCTTGGTCTCACAAATGAAAGCAATGAAGTATTGAAAATGGCAAAGGATTATCTTGTAATATCACTTCCAGGATTGGCTATAGTATCAGTTGCTATGATGAGTAACAATATACTCCGTGCGGGAGGAGAAGCCCTATTACCAAGCTCTATAATGATAACTGGTGCCGTTATAAATATTATACTTGATCCATTCCTAATATTTGGTTGGGGCCCTTTTCCTAGGTTGGAGGTTCAAGGTGCTGCATTGGCTACGGTTGTAGGTAATGTGATAGCGGCACTGTTTGGTTTATATGTCATTCTATATCATAGAAAGGCAGTAACTTTCGTTAACATGACAAAGGGATCGATTGTTAGAGCTTGGAGTATAATTGGAAGAGTTGCCATACCTGCTGCTGGAACAAATGCTATTGTACCAGTTTCAGCATGGATAGCTGTTCTAATAATAAGCAATACATTAACTACAGCTGACCTGGCAGCTTTTACAGTGGCAAGCCGAGCTGAGTTAATATCCGTTGGTCTATTGTATGCTTTGTCCGCATGCGTCGGAGCCATTACCGGCCAAAATGGTGGTGCAGGTTATACGGTAAGAGTTCGTTCAGCCTTTATTTTTTGTTATTGGATATGTATTTTATGGAGTACTTTTATGGCAGTTATTTTGGCTTTCTTTGCAGTAGATATTGCAAGTATATTCTCTAATGACCCAGAAGTAGTATCAAAAACTATTTCTTATTTTTATATTGTTCCAATAACTATATTTGCCTATGGATTTGTTTTTATAAGTGCTGCAGGATTCAATGCCTTGGGTCGACCAATTTATGGGCTAGTTTATACAATTATTAGGTCATTAATTCTTTATATCTTATTCATTTACATTGGTGTTCATTTAGACGGTTTAAGGGGAGCATTTTTTGGTATGGCGTTAGCAAATATTATTTCTGGCCTTACTGCTGCCTCATGGTCATTACTAAAAGCTCCAATGACGGCAAAAAAGAGCTAATAATCGGCTTGATTTTTATTTAAAATCAAAGCATACGCCTCATGAAATTGTTACTCCTGTGCGGGTGTGGCGAAATTGGTAGACGCGCCAGATTTAGGTTCTGGTATCGAGAGATGTGAAGGTTCAAGTCCTTTCACCCGCACCACTTTCTTTTTAACTCGAAATATGAATTTACAATACATTATTATTGCGCCAATCAGTATTATGTTGGAGTACTATAGATGCACGAAATTTGATAAAATATGAAATTTGTAATTGGTTATGCATCATTATTATCAGAAATCAGTATAGGTAGGCTTTTTCCAAATGTGAGAAAAATTACTCAAGTTAAACTTCCTGGTTATGCGCGATGCTTTAATTCATACGGGACACTGTCAGTTGATAAAGGCTTAGTAAATGCAAAGGATAAGTGCGTATCACATGCCTCTGCTATAATTCACCCAGATGCAACTATGTATGCTTTAGCATTCCAGCTTGATGAAAAGGATTTCAATACTTTTGAAAAACATGAATTTAGATATGTATTACACGAAGTGCAGGCTTATGTGAGGGATTCAGAAGAAGTTCTTAGCGCTATTATGTGTTTTGAAGGCTTGGATAGTAAAATACAGCTACCGCATATGAATTATTTAGATATTCAGTCTTTAATGGGTCATTATGGTGTCAAAACATTTTGGAATAGAAATGATTTGCCTGCTGAGGTGTACTTAAAGCACTGTATTGCTGCAGCAAAAAGTATTAGCAAAGAGTACTTGAATAATTTTTTAGACACATCTTATCTCAATGACCGAAAGGTTACTTTGAGGGAGTACCTGGCATCTACAAAAGAGTGTGCCGATACTTACATCAAAGAATCATGTATTTCAGAGATATTCTGAGTATTAGAAATAAAGTAAACGTATTTTTACTTAGGTCTTTTGGCGCCATATTTAGAACGTTTTGTTTTACGGTCTTTTACTGGTTGAGCGTCAAGGCTACCACGAACTATTGTATATCTAACACCTGGTA
>JABGVR010000081.1 GCA_018645985.1 Hellea sp.
AATTCGGCAATATATTATGGGTTAGGGGTAACTGAACATAGTCAAGGCTCCACGATGGTAATGGGAATGGCTAATTTGGCTATGGCGACTGGCAATATTGGCAGGTCTGGTGTTGGTGTAAATCCAATGCGTGGTCAAAACAATGTTCAAGGGTCCTGCGATATGGGAAGTTTTCCTCATGAATTTTCAGGCTACCGATCGGTAGGAGATGATGCTGTAAGAGGTATTTTTGAAAAAAAATGGGGCAAAGAATTAGACGGTATCCCAGGATACCGAATACCTAATATGTTTGATGAAGCTATAGGCGGTAATTATAAAGGAATGTATATTCAAGGTGAAGACGTTGCTCAGTCAGACCCCAATATCAAACATGTCGAAGCTGCACTTAAGTCCTTAGACATATTAATTGTTCAAGACCTATTTTTAAATGAAACTGCTCGTTTTGCGCATGTATTTTTACCGGGAACAAGTTTCCTTGAAAAAGACGGAACATTTATTAACGCCGAACGCAGGATTAATCGTGTGCGGCCTGTGATGAAGCCTTTAACTGGCAAGCATGAGTGGGAGGTAACTCAAGATTTAGCTCGAGTAATGGGTATTGAAATGGGGTTTGTTAATTCGTCTGAAATATTTGATGAAATCGCTTTTTTAACTCCACAATTTGAAGGAGTATCATTTGATATACTTGATGAACATGGAAGCTTGCAGTGGCCTGTAAACAATAAAAATCCCGCAGGTGCTGAAGTAATGCATGTAGGAGAGTTTGTGCGAGGTAAGGGAAGATTTATACCAACAGAATATCAACCAACACCTGAGAAAACTAATCGTCGTTTTCCCTTCATATTAACCACTGGAAGAATACTTAGCCAATATAATGTTGGTGCTCAAACGAGAAGAACGGAAAATAATATCTGGTGGGAAGAGGATGTTTTGGAAATTCACCCAAGTGATGCGGAGACGCATGGTATAACAGATAGTCAATGGGTCTCCTTAACCTCCAGAAAGGGTGAAATTACACTCAAAGCTAAGCTTTCAGAAAGAATGGCGCCTGGTGTTGTTTATACAACTTTCCATCATCCAGATACGGGTGCTAATGTTGTTACTACTGATAATGTTGATTGGGCTACTAGCTGCCCGGAATATAAAGTAACAGCAGTTTCAGTGTCTCCCGCAAATCATAAATCAACTTGGCAAATGAACTATCAGGAAGAACTCTTAGAGTATAGAAAAATAGCAGAGCCTGCCGAATAAATGATTTTCCCGGTAACAATAAACGGGACACCAAGCGCATTAATGCAGAATGTTGTTGCCGGAAAGAAAACATGGTTTGTTGCGGAAGAAATTCCAGTTGCGTTTGTTTTCAATCAAAGAAATTATTCTATTATGATGGCAACGCCCGATGATCTTGTTGACTTTGGACTTGGGTTCTCACTTTCCGAAGAAGTTATAAAGCATCCTAATGAAGTTAAATCTCTTGAAGTTTTACATTCGAAAAAAGGTATTGATTTAAAATTTAAGATTTCGATGGAAGCTATTGAAAAACTTGATATTAAGCAAAGAAAACGTAATTTAGTAGGTTCAGCAAGTTGCGGATTGTGTGGATTAGAAAGTTCAGAATCTTTATATAGAATTTTACCTAGTGTTGGTAAGGTAAAAATGAAAATAGATACTGCGAATGCGGAAAAGGCGATTTCTGCTTTACATGAAAATCAATTACTTAATTCCAAAACACATAGTGTTCATGCTGCGGCATGGGTTAATTCAAGTGGTGAAATTATAATAACCCGAGAAGATGTTGGTCGTCATAATGCTTTGGATAAGCTTTTAGGTGCTATGGCGTTACAATCAATCAATACTGCGAATGGTTATGTTTTGATGTCTAGCCGCTGTTCTTATGAAATAGTTGAGAAGTCAGCTAAGAGAGGCATCAAGGCAATTGTATCTATCTCCGGCCCAACGGCTTTTGCATTGCGCAAAGCAAATGAAGCAAATATAACACTCTATTCTCTCGATAAAAATAGAGTGATTGAGATTAAGTCATAATTTTTACTTATTTAGTTATTTTCTAGCTTGCGCTGTGAACAGGCTCATAATAAGGGCGGATTAATAATTATCGCGACGGTTGCGTCCCGCTCATAAGGTTAAATGGCATGAAAGCTGTTTTAGGATCCATTGGAGCTCTTTTATTTTCAGCCGCTATTTTACTAGCGGGAGGCGGGCTTTTAGGTACTCTTGTGGCAGTCAGTGCTGAGCTTAATAATTTTCCATTAATTGCCATTGGTTTTCTCTCCTCAGCTTATTTTGCTGGATTTATGGGTGGGTGTATATTTACTCCTCATTTAGTTAAAAGAGTTGGGCATGTTAGGGTTTTTGCGGCACTTTCTTCACTTGTTGCTGCTTGTGCTTTAAGTCATATGCTTTTTGTGAATGTAGCAAGCTGGGCGATCTTACGAGCCCTAACAGGCTTCAGTTTTGCTGGTTTATATATGCTAATTGAAAGCTGGATAAATGAGCAATCTCCTTCCGAAAAACGCGGCCAAGTATTATCCATCTATAGGATGGTTGATTTGATAGCCGTTACTATTGGTCAATTCTTACTTAATGCTGCTGATCCCAAAGAGTATATATTGTTTTCAGTGGTGGCTATTTTAATTTCTTTGGCTATTTTTCCTATATCTTTGTCTACCTCAAAAGCCCCTATGGCGGTTACCTCAACTAAGCTAAATATTAAAAAACTTATAAAAATTTCTCCTTTGGCCGTCGCTGGGTGTTTCGCTGTCGGCCTATCCAGTGGAGCATTTTGGGCTGTAGCCCCAGTTTTTGTTCAAAAACTAGGCTACCCGGTTCTAATGGTATCAATTTTTATGAGTGTAGTTGTTTTTTCCGGTGCTATAATGCAATGGCCTATTGGTTGGTTATCTGATAAAATTGGCAGACGTATTGTTATAATATTCGTATCTGTTGGCGGGGCTGTAAGTGGTTTATTTTTATGGCAATTCTCACCTGATTCTCTCTCTTTAATGATACTTGGTGGTGCGCTTTATGGAATGTTTGCAATGCAAATTTTTGGAATGTCAGCGGCACATGCCAACGATTATGCCATGTCTGATGAATTTGTTTCTGTAAACGGCGGACTTTTACTGATCTATGGAATAGGCTCTGTTGTAGGGCCATCTGTTGCACCAGTCGTGATGACTTTCGCGGGACCATCTGCAATGTTTGCATACACAGCACTAATACAATTTTTATTAGCT
>JABGVR010000082.1 GCA_018645985.1 Hellea sp.
AGCGAATGATAATAACGGGCTCCCGGTCGTATCTTCAAATAGAGCCTAGGCACGGTTTCAAGGTTATGATTGAAAACATCGGGTTTTGCATCAATAACAGTATCAATAGCCCCTTTTTTACGAAGAAAGTCAGGGGTTAGAATCTCAACAGTAGTTTTAGTAGAAACTTCTCTAATTGCCGATATAACTTTTACAAAATGCCCTGCGCCGCCATCCGCTAAATCGTCTCTATCAACAGATGTAATAACGACATGTTGCAAACCCATCTTCTTAACAGCTTCCGCAATTTTATATGGCTCCTCCTCATCTATCTTATTTGGTAGACCTGTAGAAACATTGCAGAAAGCACAAGCCCGAGTGCATACCTCCCCTAATATCATAAAAGTAGCATGCGACTTCTCCCAGCATTCACCTATATTTGGGCAGGCTGCCTCTTCACAAACGGTAACAAGGCCGCTTGATTTTACTATGTCACGTGTTTTGGAGTAACCTTGGGATGTAGGTGCTTTAACCCTTATCCAAGAAGGCTTTCTCAGAACCAAAGTATCAGGTTTATTTACTTTTTCAGGATGTCTGATCCGATTATTTTTATTAATATCTAATTTGGTAGTCATGATTTCATACAAACTTTTTTAGTAAGTTAAAATTAATTGCGTTATTAATCAACCATATCAATTTTAAGGGTATTTGTTGTTCCTGGGCGTCCAAATGGAATTCCAGCAGTTATTATTATCTTATCTCCAGACTTTAAACCTGCATATAACACAGAAGCCTTTTGTATATGCGGTAACATTTCATCAAAATTCTTTGGGTCTTCCATAATCAATGGAATAACACCCCAATTTAGGCAAATTACTCTTGCCGTTTTGATAGATGGAGTTAATCCAATTATTCTACAGGGTGGCCTTTCCCTTGATATTCTTTGCACGGTTGATCCTGTATTGGTATAACCAAATACAGCTTTGCAATTAAGTGTTTTAGACATAACACAAACGGATTGGGAAATCGCATCCTCAGGTGTATCAAAATAAGGTAAATCACTGATTGAAAAATAGTCCCAGAACTCTGGATCTCCCTCCACTGATTTGATTATCCTATCCATAATTGCCACAGCAGTTGCTGGATGACGGCCTACTGCAGTCTCAGCTGATAACATGACGACATCAGCACCTTGGTAAATTGCTGTTGCCACATCTGAGGCTTCAGCACGTGTTGGAGTGGGTGAATCGATCATGGATTCAAGCATATGTGTTGCCACTATGACTGGCTTACCAAGTAAACGAGCCTTTCTAATTATCTTTCTCTGAACTACCGGAACGTCCTCAAGAGGCAACTCCACCCCCAAATCTCCACGTGCAACCATTACTCCATCTGCTAAGTCGAGAATAGAATCTATATCCCGAACAGCTGAGGGTTTTTCAATTTTTACAATTATATTAGCTTTGTTACCAATAATTTCTCTTGCATCGAGAACGTCCTTGGCTGTTTGAACGAAAGATAATGCTATATAATCAACATCCTTACTTAATGCGAATAATATATCCACCGTATCTTTATCAGTCATTGCAGACATGGGAAGGACAGCATCAATTACATTCACGCCTTTTTTATTTTTAAGTGTTCCTGGTACATCGACTACAGCTTTTATTATTGAGCTATCATTACTTTTAACAGTTACCTTAATCTTGCCGTCGTCAAATTTTAAAGTATTCCCGGGCTTTAAGACTTCAAATAACTCCTTATGCGGTATACAAATTAAATTATCAGCATCGCTATAATTATCATTTATTATAGTAATTTCTTGACCAAAAATTAGTTCAATTTGTCCACCTTTAAATTGACCGCAACGTATTTTAGGGCCCTGCATGTCAGCTATTACAGCAATTGGCTTACCCGTTTCATTTTCTATATTTCGAATAAAGTCTATTGATCTCGCGTGATCACTATGACTACCATGAGAAAAGTTTAAACGAAAAGCATTAACACCAACTTCAACAAGTAGTTTTAACATATCAGGTGAAGAACTTGCCGGCCCTATTGTAGCAAGTATTTTAGCAGAACGATGTTTCATGTTACGGTGCTCACACTCAGGGTTATTATTGAACTTGAGGTATATGGTCTAACAGGCATCAGGAGGCAAGATCAATAATACGCCTAATTGAATGTTATAACTTGAATTCAAATTGTTTAACTTATCAATTTCTTCAATATTTTGACAAAGCATTTTTGCTAATGAGTAAATTGTATCACCCCTTACAACCTTATGTATCGAAGCTTTAGTTATGTTAGGCTCATAATCCTCTTTTGGTGCTAATAAAGAATTAACTGAGTAATCATAATCTATAACACTTAAAACTTGCTCATCAGATAAAGTTGATGAATTGTTATTCAACAACACTTCATCAGACGCAGAATATAAAGTTTTTACTAAAAGTTGCCTGTTATCATCTTTTTTTGTCTCGTATAAATATACGGCATCTTCCAAGTCATTACAATGACTTAACAATTCACCTACTTTGTAACCAGTAACACCACCTAATCCCGCTCCAATAATAGTTCCAGCCTTACCCCTTACTATACTTTTTGCTGCTACCGAACCTACCAAGCCACCAATGCTGGCTCCGATTATTTTATTAGATTTTGCAGAATTAACGCAAGTAATATTGTTTATTGTTTCATTAGAAGATGATATCCCAGCTAATTTATTATCTATCGAGTTTTGATGCAAACTCTCATTAAATTCCGAATTGGAAACAATCTCATTCTTTGAATGCAAATAGGAAGTTGAGTAACTATAATTTGGATTTTCCTGATAAGTTGCACAAGAAACGAAACAAAAAGTACTTAATAATAAAGTAATAATCCGAAATAACATTTTAGGCCTTTGATATGTTTGCAGAGATATAAGCACATAATTTATAATATATTGTTAATTCATACTCGAAAGTTATCTTTACTCTGGATTTATAAACATTAATTTATTACGGAGGTTGTGTAATGGCTATAATAGAAAAACCCGTCGAGTATTTTGATCAAGATAAAAAGTGTATTGGTTATATGGTTTATGACGATGCACTATCTGGAAAGAAGCCGTGTGTTTTGATAAACCACGCTTGGAGTGGTTTAGATCAATTTTCTAAAAACAAAGCATTAGAAATCGCTAATAAAGGTTACATAGGGTTTTGTTTAGACAATTATGGAAATGGTTACGAACCAGCGGCCCTTGAAGATAAACAAAACACAATGCTTCCACTAAAAGAAGACCGCGCAAAACTATTAAAACGTCTACTTGCAGGCTTTGAGAAAGCTAAGAATTTTGATATTGTTGATAAAAAAAATATCGCTACTCTTGGCTTTTGCTTCGGAGGGCTTTGCGCGCTAGACATTGCGAGATCTGGAGCAGATATAAAAGCTGCAATTAGTTTTCATGGACTACTAGACGCACCCAATTTATCCAAAAATAAAATAAAAGCAAAAATATTAGTTGCACATGGTTGGGACGATCCTATGGCTACGCCTAATGATGTCCTAAAACTGTCCAAAGAACTGACAGAGTCAGGTTGTGACTGGCAACTGCATGCATACGGAAAAACAACCCATGCATTCATGGTTCCAGGAGCTGATAGTGGTGATGGTGTTTTGAAACATAACTCTACCAGTGAAAATAGAGCTTGGAGTTCTGCTCTTGATTTAATAAGCACATCCTTCGGTGAAGTGTAATAAATTTGTTGATATGTTTTTTTTGTATCCAGTATTGGCTAATTTATGATTATTATTGATAACCAGGAAGAACTTAATTCCTTCTGTAACAAATCCTCTAAAAAGCCTTTCATATGTATAGATACAGAATTTATGCGTGAGAGCACATTTTTCTCTATACTATGCTTAATTCAGATTGCTACCGATGATACAGAAGTTGTTATTGACCCCCTAGCAAAAGATATTAACTTAGCACCACTTATCAATATATTATTGGATAGTAATGTTACAAAAGTCTTTCATGCTGCACGACAAGATATCGAAATATTCTATCACATCTGCGGGGAAGTACCAAAAAATATTTTCGATACTCAAATAGCAGCTATGGCTTTAGGCTTCCGTGAATCTATTGGTTACAGTTCACTAGTGAAAGGAAGGTTGAATATAAATATTGATAAAGGCGAAAGGTTTACGGATTGGTCGCGAAGACCATTAACCAAAAATCAATTAAAATATGCGCTTGCAGATGTAACACACCTAAGAGACCTGTACCCCGGACTCGTGAAAGAGTTGACGGAGAAAAACAGATCAAGTTGGATAAAAGAAGAAACAAACCAATTAACTGATAAAAAATTGTATAGCTTTGAACCTGAAAATGCATGGGAAAGACTAAAAATTAGAAATCCTAAGGTCTCTTATCTAGCAGCACTAAAGGCAGCAGCAGCTTGGAGAGAAAAACGTGCGATAGAAAAAAATATACCAAGACGACGTGTCCTAAAAGATGAAATCCTGTATAATATAGCACAACAAAAGCCAAAAAACCTCCAAAGCCTTATGAAACTACGAGGTATTCCACGAGGGTTTGAAAGCTCAAAATCTGCTGAAGATTTGATTGAATTAATAAATACTGCCGTTGCTAATGCAGAAATATATGCACCAAATCCGCCCAAAGTTAAACACATGCCTCCGAACTTAGGACCTACAGTAGAAATGTTAAAAACATTATTAAGGTTAAGAACAGAATATGTAGGCATTGCGCCGAAACTAGTGGCTACAAGCAATGATATAGTGGATATCGCGGCTTTCGGCGAAAAATCAAAAGCCAAAGCCCTAACTGGGTGGCGAAAAGAAATCTATGGAACGGAAGCTATAGATATGTTGAATGGCAGAATAGGATTATGTCTTGAGGGACGTGAAGTCGTTGTTAGAAAAATAAATTGATGAAGCGCGGGTTTACCTATTCCCCACCTAAATGTCCTATTTCATATATCTATGTTGATCAAGATGTGATTATTGCTGAGAAACCTTGTGGATTATTAAGTGTTCCAGGTAAGACTGAAACTGACTGTATGGAAGCAAGAGTAAGAGCAGATTATCCAGAATCATTGACTATACACAGACTTGATATGGCAACATCAGGACTAATGGTTTTTGCTCACAATAAGAATGCACAAAGACACATAGGTTTGCAATTTGAAAAAAGGTTCATACGTAAAGAGTACGTGGCAAGAGTTTGGGGGCTAATAAATTTAAATAAGTTTAATATTGACCTGCCCGTTAAAACAGACTGGAAAAATCGTCCTCTACAAATCGTGTGTTATGAAAAAGGAAAGTCTGCTTTAACTAAAGTTGAAATGATAAGCCGCGGAAACAATTCAAGTTATCTAAAATTAAAACCTATAACTGGTAGGACACATCAATTACGTGTACATCTAAATTCTATTGGTCACCCTATTTTAGGAGACAGAATGTATGCGCATGACTCAGCTTTTGCACTCACAAACCGACTTATGTTGCATGCCACAAAAATCAAACTAATGAGACCTGCAGATGGGGAATGGATTGAGTTTGACTCAGCTTGTCCGTTTTAAAATTAAAAAA
>JABGVR010000083.1 GCA_018645985.1 Hellea sp.
GCATCTGAACCTTGTATGGAGTAGTTTCCTCCAACTGAACTAAGTTCTGATAGATTAAGTGAGCCATCTGGAGTGTTAATAGTTACATCTCCACCTACACTATTAATTTGAGAGGTAATATATTCAACATCCCCAACAGTAAGTCCTGTGGATCCTCCTGTACTAACTACTAAATTTCCACCTATTGCGTTTATATAAGTTCCCTCTGTAATAGCAGAATCTAGTGAACTTTGCGAGTTTATATTTAAATCGCCTGTAAAGGTTCCTAGTGTAACCCCACCTGAATCGGCGTTGCTTTCTTTTTCACAGCCCGTAACAATTAGGGCTAGTAGGGTTGTAAAAAATAATTTCTTCATAGTATTGGTATTTATTAATTTTATATAATATAAAACTAGTAAATTACCGCTAAGACCCTCAATTACCGAACGCGAGATAATCTTATGAGGATGATTTTAATGTATTTTAATGTATTTTCGTCTTTAAACTATTAATAAAAGCAAATTTATTAAAATTTATGTATTTATTTTTTCAACCGTGGAGTAAGCACGCTTTTTTCTCCATCATTTTTATTTTTTTTGCATTTAATGGTTTTGCTCAATCTGTAAGTGGTACCCGTGGATTAATACATATTCCAAGCGCAGAGCTTTATGAAGATAAAACATTTGTAATGGGTGCTGGACTTATCCCAAGACCATACTTTAAAAGATTTAATCGTAATATTAATCCAGGTGTATCCAGCTATTTGACATTAACACTTTTCCCTTTTATGGAAGTTATGTTTCGTTATACCCACGAACTCAATGAGAGGGTCACACCAGAAAGCGGATATTTCCCTGATAGAATGATGAGCTTCCGTTTTCAAATCCTAAAAGAAAAAAAACACTTACCCTCGCTCCTAGTTGGCTTTAAAGACGTAACTGCTGCGTTAGGTATTTCTTGTTCGGGTTGTAGTAATTACTCTGCAACCTATCTGGTGGGTACAAAAAGTTTTAATCTAAGTACTATTGTATTGAAAACTACAATGGGTTATTCATTTGATCTTAAAGAAATTAAAAGTAAAAGCCCTAGAGGTTTATTTGGTGGGGTGGAACTAATTTCCAGTAAATTACCTGATAGCTCTTTGATGATAGAATATAATTCATATCATCCTATTGTTGGCTTGCAGCATTTCTTTTTTAATCGTTTTCAAGTTATGGTTGGAGCATGGAACCTTGAAAAGCTAACGCTTAATCTAAGCTATCGTTATAACCTATGATAACACATAAATCTTCTTCTTAGCTTACTAAATCCTTTTAAGTAGTTAGGCTTGCCATAAAAGTGGCTAAAATTAATTCTGTTTCGATTCGTGTTTGAAAAATTGTTAGAAGTCTCTTAGTCTAGAAACATCAAACATGAACTAATCTTATTTTAATCTATTGATTACCATACTTTTTCATTGCAATTCTGTGATCTAAAATTTCGGTCAAATAAAACCAAACTTTATTAATGGTTTCTGAGATTGCCCAAAATGCATTTGGAATTTCAGAGCTGATTTATGCCACTGAAAAGGCAGGAACTTTTCACTTTTTATTCCTTTATACATTAATTGATATTCTAACAATATAGCTCCTATTTATGATGATATAATAATTTATTATTGATTTAATAATTGATACAATAAAATAATAGTTAAGTTAGTATAAATTTGATAATTATGGAAAACAGTAAATGCCCCTTTCACGGTTCAACAACAACGCCAAATCTAGGAACACAAAACAAAGATTGGTGGCCTAATCAATTGAATTTAGACATTCTACGACAGCATGACAATAAGAGTAATCCTTTAAATGAATTAGATTATAAACAAGCCGTCAAGGAACTTGATCTAGCTGCTGTTAAAGAAGATCTTAAAGCGGTGATGACCGATAGTCAAGATTGGTGGCCAGCAGATTATGGCCATTATGGTCCATTTTTTATTCGGATGACATGGCACGCAGCCGGAACCTATCGAACCGGTGATGGTCGTGGGGGTGCTGCTACAGGAGCACAAAGATTTGCTCCTTTAAACTCTTGGCCAGACAACGGGAATTTAGATAAAGCCAGAAGAATATTATGGCCCATCAAGGAAAAATATGGTAATAAATTATCTTGGGCAGACCTTTTGGTACTTGCTGGAAATGTAGCCATTGAAGACATGGGAGGCCCTAACCATGGAACAGTTTTGGGGCGAGAAGATATTTGGCATCCAGAAAAAGACATTTACTGGGGAGCAGAAGACGAATGGCTTGGGGATAACCGCTATGGCGACACCCGTCAGTCCCTTGAAAATCCATTAGCCGCTGTTCAAATGGGCCTAATTTATGTTAACCCTGAGGGGCCTAATGGGAATCCAGACCCTGCGCTTTCCGCACAAGATGTTCGGGAAACCTTTAAACGTATGGCGATGAATGACGAAGAAACCGTAGCACTAGTGGCAGGGGGGCACACCTTTGGTAAAGCGCACGGCGCTGGAGATGCTGGACTGGTAGAAGCAGAACCAGAAGGGTCACCTATAGAGCAAATGGGTTTTGGATGGAAAAACAGTCATGGTATCGGTAAAGGAGTGGACACCATTACGAGTGGAATCGAAGGACCTTGGACAAGCAATCCAACGCGGTGGGATATGGGATACTTAGACCTCCTCTTTAAATACGAATGGGAGTTAAAGAAGAGTCCAGCAGGAGCTAATCAATGGCACCCTATCAATTGTAAAGAAGAGGATATGGTTGCTCAGGTTGATGGGAGTAATCAAAAGGTGCTGCCTATGATGACCACAGCTGATATGGCGCTCAAAGTTGACCCAGCATATCGCAAAATATGCGAGGACTATAAAAAAGATCCTGACGCCTTTGGCGAAGCCTTTGCCAAAGCATGGTTTAAATTATTGCACAGAGACATGGGGCCTCAATCAAGTTATGTCGCTGGAGATTATAATCCCACAGAATATCTCTGGCAAGATCCAACTCCAGCAGGAGAAGTACTTTCTGCC
>JABGVR010000084.1 GCA_018645985.1 Hellea sp.
CATGTGGCACATTGCTTATACGTTAATGGTTTGCGAAAAAATGATAAGATAATTTTACAAATGCCCAATGTGGTCGAAATTGTATTGGTTTATCTAGCTGCATCAAGGCTTGGCTTAATAATAAGCCCAGTGGCAATGGAATATGGTCACCATGAATTAAAGTTCATTGGAGATACTATAAAGCCAAAAGCATATATTGCTTTCAGAGAATTTAAAAATTCAGAGTTTGGGGCTGTTCAAGGCGCAATATTTGATAAGAGCTGTAAAAAGCTTTTTTTTGGTATTGGAGGTGTATTTGAAAATAAAAATGAAGAATTAAATGACTACTTAAAATACAAGGAATCTATTAAAGTAAATGCTAATGACATTATGACTATTTGCTGGACCTCGGGTACCACAGGTAGGTCTAAGGGCGTTCCCCGTAGTCATAATCACTGGTTGTCATCAACCCTTGCAAGTGAAGATGCAATCAAACTAAAAACTGGCGCTGTAATGCTAAACCCTTTTCCTTTCATTAATATGGCAGCCATAGGAGGGTTTTTATTTTATTGGTTAAAAGTAAGAGGTAGGTTAATTCTACATCATCCATTTGATCCAAATGTTTATTTATCACAAATTCAAAATGAAAAGGTTGAATATACGATTGCCCCACCTGCTGTTCTTACGCGATTGTTACAAACTAAAGATCAAATTAAGGCGAATTTTGATTTATCCTCTTTGCGTGTCATTGGATCAGGTAGTGCTCCGTTAAGTAAGGAGATGGTGCAAGGTTTTGAAAATGAATTTGATGTTAGTATAATAAATATCTTTGGTTCAAATGAGGGGATGGCAATTTTAAGTAGCCCAAGTGATGTGCTAGATCCAGGTTTAAGAGCTTCTTTTTTCCCAAGGTTTGGTCGAGATGAATTTGAATGGGATAATAGAATATCTCAACAGATAAAAACAAAGCTAATTGATCCTGAAACAGGAGTTGAAATAGTTGATCCATCTGTTCCAGGGGAATTGCTTATATCAGGTGCTACCGTTTTTGATGGGTATTATAATTCCCCATTGGACAACAAAGAAGCGTTTAGTTCAGATGGATACTTCAGGAGTGGTGACCTTTTTGAGATAAGCGGTGAAAATAATCAGTTTTATAAGTTCGTGGGTAGATGTAAGTCGCTTATAGTTCGCGGCGGAGTAAATATTTCTCCTGAGGAGCTCGATGAATTAATTTCTTCTCATGAGCATATTGTTGAGGCGGTTGTAGTAGCATATCCCGATAGAGTAATGGGTGAAAAAATATGCGCTGTTTTAGTTCCACATAAAGGTAGGGTAATAACACTATCTGATATTTGTTCCCATCTAGATAAGAAAAAAGTCGCTAAATTTAAATGGCCTGAAAAATTACTAACAACCAAAGTATTACCAAGAAATGCTATGAATAAAGTAGTTCGAAGTGAATTAGCAAAATTAATCTAGATTTCAAAACTGTATTTTATCTTTAGTTGCAATAATATTACAGTCAGAGAATAATCATTTCTTCTTACTTGCATCAAATGATATTCTGAAATAACTTAAATTATAAATAAAATCTGTAAAAGATTCATAGGGGAAATTTATGATAAAGTCTAATCTAATTAGTGCTTCTATATTGGCACTTACAATAGCGGTTCCATCTCAAGCGGTATTTGCACAATCACTTGATGAAATTATTGTTACGTCTCAAAAGCGAGAGCAGGGGCTTCAAGAAGTGCCTATTTCTATTTCGGCTATAACTGGTGCTACTATCGAAAATAGAAGTATAGACAGTATGATGGATTTGTCTGCTTCTGTTCCGAATTTTAACATTCAAGAAAATCAAATTGACAGTACATTAATGATACGCGGTGTTACAACTGGTAATAACAAGGGTTTTGAGCAGTCTGTTGGACTATATTTCGACGGCATTTCTTATGGCCGTAGTCAATTAATCAGAACACCTTTGGTTGACTTGGAAAGAGTTGAAGTATTGAGAGGTCCGCAGCCTACATTGTTTGGTAAAAATGCTATTGCTGGAGCAGTTAATGTTGTTTCTGCAAAGCCTACTGATGAGTTTGAAGGAAAGTTATCGGCTTCCTATGAAATTGAACAAGAGGAAACTCAAATATTAGGGGTTGTATCTGGACCCTTATCCGAAAACCTTAATGGACGTTTAACTGCGTCTTATCGAGATATGGATGGCTGGATAGAAAATACCCGTTTGCAAAGAAATGAACCAGCAAGAGAAGAGTTTTACCTACGCGGCCAGCTGGCATATGATGACGGTGGCCCTTTAGATGTTCACTTTAAAGCCGAATATGCTTCTTTTGATAGTTATGGTTATGCTATGGAGGCGTTAAACCCTCAAGATGGATATGGCCTTGTATTTGCCGGCCCGATAGCAGTTGAAACAAACGAAGACTGGGTTAGGTCTAGCGATGAAGTTGAGAGTATCAACGAAATGTATAATGGAGTTTTAACGGCTAATTATGATTATGGAGATCACACATTAACTTCTGTTACTGGGTATGTTGAGTATGACACTAAAGAAATAGTCGATGTTGATTATGTAGGGTTGGAAATACTTGATGGCACTAATCAGACTGAAAAATATAGTCAGTTTTCTCAAGAATTCAGAATTGCTTCTCCAGGTGGAGAAACTTTTGATTATATTGCAGGTGTTTTCTACCAAAATGGCAAAGTTGATGTTACTGACCAAGTCTTTTTAGGTAGCTTTCTTAATCTCGCAGGACCTCCAGTATCCTTACTAGTGGATTCTTATTGGGATCGTGAATATGAGCAATCTTCAGACTTATTTTCTGCGTTTGCCCAGGGTGATTATAATATATCTGATAAATTAACTTTAACGGCTGGTGCAAGATTCTCCCATGAAACCAAATCCGGTTCACGTGATTTAGACATTGAAGCATTACCAGGTAATGCAGCACCAAATGCTCCTACATTAGCTGCATTGTGGGCAGGAGTTTTAAATGTTGGTGCTCATGAAATTTCAGGCAAACGTAAAGAGGATAGTTTTGATCCTTTAGTAAGATTGCAATATAAGGCTTCTGAGAATATGATGTTACATGCTTCATATACACAAGGTTCTAAAGCGGGCGGATTTGATATTCGTAGTAATTCTATTCCGGGCACACCAGGTATAGGTAACCCAGGAACCTTTGAGTTTGATGGTGAAAAAGCTACAAACTACGAATTAGGTATGAAGTTTAATTCAGATCGAGCTAGAGTGAATGTTAGCTTATTTCAAACAGATTATGATGACTTACAAACAAATATTTTTGATGGAGTATTAGGTTTCTTAGTCCAAAATGCATCTGCTGCTAAAGTAAAAGGCATCGAAGCTGACGCAAGGTTCTTAATAAGTGACAATCTTGAGTTTTATGGCTCTGCTGCATATCTCGATTACGAATATACTAATTTCCCTGATAGCCAGTGTGCTTATCAAGAAACTCCAACAAATGGTACTTTTTGTGATAGAAGTGGATTTACAGTTCCTTATGCGCCAGAGTTTTCAACTAATTTTGGTTTAGATTATACACGTGATATTTCTGATGGTTTGGAAATGGACTTTAATGTGAATGTGGATACGTCTTCAAGCTATTTCCTTGTAACTAATTTAGACAATAACTTAGTTGAAGATGGATTCACAAAGCTTGGCGGCGTTCTTGGTCTAGCGAGTAAAGAGGGGAACTGGCGTTTATCAGTTATTGCAGATAACCTTACGAATGAACGAATTAAAGTAATTGGCGGTACTTTGCCTTTGGCAAGAACATTTGTTCAGTTAGCATCTGGTGGAGCACTGGATGGAATTGGTTACGATGCTATTTATGCACGTCCTAGGAACATAACATTTAAATTAGACTATAATTTCTAGTTTAGGTTTAATGCTTAATATATTGAAAAACCGAGATTTATCTCGGTTTTTTTTGTTTAGTAAGTTGGCTTTAAGGGGTAGGGTCTCAGCTGAGCTGTTCTGACTGCAATTTCATTTTCGTCGTATTGTGTTGCAACAATGACATCTGGTGCTTTATTAAGTTCAACCCAATTCTCGAGAGCCTCAAGCATGTTTAATGTATCAGGGGCATTTGCTGGTTTTTCCCAGCAATGCCCCAAGCCTGGGGCCATATATAAACGAAAAAATGAATCAACTTTTTGGTAGCTTCCCATTTTATCTACAACTGAAACATAATAATTCATACTTTGTTTGGGAATGACAAGGGGGTCAGCTGAGCCGTGCCACATAATCATTTTACCGCCAGATTTTTTGAATTTTTCTAAATTTGGATCTAAAGCATTGTAGATATCCCCGCGTTCATTCAACGTGTTCACATCATGACTGAAGTCAAATGTTAATGCGTTGAAATCATCGTTAATAGTAGGATAAGCAAGATATTTTCCATAACCATCTGCTAACAATGTGCCTGGCCCTGGGCTTTTGTTTGTGCCGAGGTACCAGTACCCCCAATAACGTTCACTGCCAGGAGGCATTCCAGGAAATAATTGTCGCCCTTTATTGTCTGTTGGCCCCTTGTACCATTTTTTTACAACACTTAACTCTTCAGGAGTTAAACAATCCTCCGTATCAGTCTGAGAGCATGAGTTTATTTTTTCTAGTGTAAGCTTGCAGTTTTCTGGTTCAGCAATAATTCCATCTTTATTTCCGTCAATATAATCGCATTCGTACAATGCATTATCTTCGAGCAATCTTAATTTTGACGTAAATTCATGATTTATTTTCAAACTTCCATCTTTTCTTGTCATTGATTGCAACACCCATGCTCCAAAAACCCCGCCATTCATGGATAAATTGACGATAGGGCATCCACTTATTATACCATCAAAGAGTTCAGGATAACGTTGAGCTGCAATAGCCCCCATTCGTCCTCCATTAGAACAACCCGAAAAATATGAGAAAGTAGTATTCTGATTATAAATAACATTTACGAGATATTGACCAAAATTGTAGGTTAAGGGTAAATTTTCATGCGCGTAAATTTCCTGGGCCTCTAGATTATTTTTTGCCCAGCTTGCATCGCCAATATGAGGTGATTGGTGCCCAGAGTCTGCTGTAATGGTAGCATACCCTTTTTTAAGAGCATGATTTATTGAATTTGATCTTGTTTTTTTATCAGGTAAAACAACTCCGCAAAACCCGCCGCACCCCGCTTGGAAATATTTTTTATTCCAGTTTGCAGTAGGGTAACGTGCCTCGAAACCTATACTCGGTAATATCGTACCTGTGATTTTGCAATATTCCGGTAATCCATCTTTTTTTTCGACAATTGATGACTTTAAATTTATTGCGCTTGACCTTAATTCACTGTCACTTAGGTTGATGCAGGAGTTTTTTATTGAATGATCAACTGATTGTTTCGTTTTAATTCCGAGATGATTTAAAACCACTGAAAAAGATATGAATAATATCATGACTGCATGCATATGAAATCTTCCTTTAATTAACCCGTTCAATTAACATGGCTGCACCAATGCCACCGCCAGCTTGTGCTACAACCATCCCTTTTTGGAGTTTGGAAAACTCTAGTTCATTCAGTAACGTTGTAATTAGTATTGCTCCAGTTGCACCCATAGGGTGACCCATAGCTAGATGGCCTCCATTAACGTTAACTTTATTAATATCTACATTATAGGTATTTAAAAATTTCACTGGAAGAGCGGCAAAAGCTTCCATAAATTCATATCTATCAATATCGTTTACATTCATTTTTTGATTATTTAAAAGTTTTTCCATTGCTTTAAAGCCAGCAGTTAATTGTATAATTGGGTTATCGGCAGTTTCAGTAAAGTCGACTATTCTGGCTCGTGGCTTTAATCCTATTTTATCACCAGCCTCTTTTGTTCCCAACAATATAAGGGAAGCGCCATCGGCCATTCCCGGACAATTTGCTATTGAGTGTAAATGTTTTATTTTATCTAAGTAAGGGTAATGATTTAGCATCATAGCATCATAACCAAGTTTACCTTGTGCTTCAAAAAAAGGTTTAAATTGTGCCAATTTCTCAATTGTAATGTCAGGTTTTATGAGAGCATCTTTTTTCAGAATATCTTTACCGTCATTGTAAGAAATTGGGATCACACTTTTATCATAAAAACCTTTATTCCAAGCATTTTCTGCTCTTTGATGTGATAGTAAAGTTATTTCATCTAAATCAGATTTCTTTAACTTATCAATTGTGGCAATAAGTTCTGCTCCCATTACTGGAGGTGCCCAGTTTAATTTTTCAATTAAATCGGGATCGTTATAATACGAGGCTTTATCTTCTAGAAAGCCAACTTGAGATAAACTTTCTACTCCACCTGCTAAACTCAAACTTTGAAATTTATCTTGGGCCCATAAAGCAGCGTCGAATACAGCACTTAACCCTGATACGCAGTAATTATTTAGTGTGCGCACTTCTATGCTATTATTTAATAATGATGATGCTAAGCGACTTACAAGTGCAATGTGTCCACCTTGAGGCCCTATTTGCCCTACGCACCCAAGTGCCAACCTGTTTATGTTCGTTGTAGAATTAGGGTTACGTTTTTCGACTGCCTCTATAAGATATTTTATTAGATCATGCGGCAATACATTTGAAAGTGCTCCTCCTGATTTTTTTAAACTTGATGGTTTGCCTTTTGCTCTAGGTGTACGAACTGCATCATAAATATAAATACTTTCTGATAACATTATTTAGTACTTACTATAAAAGATACATTGGTAGTTCCTGAGCCTCCGACATTATAGGTGGCTATAGTTTTGGCTCCATTGATTTGCATGTCTTTGGCACTACCGGTTGTTTGTTTTGCCCCATCTAAAACCATTCGTATTCCGGTTGCGCCAACAGGGTGACCCAGACCGATTAAGCCACCGGAAGGGTTAATCGGCAGTGCTCCACTTTTTTCTATAATTCCCTCCTCAATCGCTTTCCACGCCTCTCCCGGTTTGGTTATGCCAAAATGTTCAATTGCCATGTACTCAGTTATAGAAAAGCAATCATGCGTTTCTATGGCGTCTAGATCTTTTGGCCCCCTTATTCCTGCTCGTTTGTAAGCATCTGTTATTGCTTTACGTGTCCATGGGAAAATATAATTAGATTCGGTATTTTCTGTGAGTTTTGTACTCATTAATAGTGGAGCTGTGGTGTGGCCCCAGCCTTTGATATAGGGAAGGTTATCAATATTAATGTTATTTTTTATAGCGTAATCATGCGCATAGGTTTCTGTGGCTAATATAATAACTGCTCCTCCATCTGTTACCTGTCCGCAGTCTTGTTTTCGCATCCATCCCTCAATAACAGGGTTGAATTCATCATTTGTTGAAAAACTTTTATCTGAAAATGACCAATTTCTTGTTTGAGCATTTGGATTATTTTTTGCATTAGAAAAATTTATTTTCGATATTTTGTTAAGGTGTTCGTAATTTAAGCCATACCTATTATTATAAACATCACATAGGTCTGAAAACATCGCTGGCCATAAATATTTAGCACCGACTGCTTCGCGGCCAACCCATGCGGCGGCACCTAGGTTTTTAGCAGCTATGGTTCCAGGGACGTTTTTCATTAGTTCAATTCCAACCACACAAGCCGTTTCATACCTTCCACTTTCAAGGTCTGACATCGCAGCCAAAATTGCTAAGGATCCCGAAGCGCAAGCTCCTTCATGGCGAGAGGAAGGCATTCCTGAAAAATCTTTATGAACATGACCAAAATATCCGCCTAACATGCCCTGACCGGTGAATAGCTCTGCAACGAAATTTCCAACGTGACCAACATCGATATCTTTCGCCTCCATCTTGGCACCTTCAAGCCCGTCCAGCACCACCTTCGAAAATAGGTCATATAAAGTTTTTTCTGAACGGCTCCAGTTGACTGCAAAGTCTGTTTGCGAACCACCTAGTATATATATTTTTTTATTCATACAAATCCCCTGGTTTATTCTATCCATTGAAAAGCATCACTTCAAGCTATAGTATAGTAAAATTCTTGAGGTACTTGATATAATGATTAAAAGTTTAGGTTTTTTGAATGAATTATCCTTACCGGTTATAGTTGCACCGATGTTTTTGGTTTCAGGTCCTGAATTGGTTACTGCGTGCTGTAGGTCCGGTGTTGTAGGTTCCTTTCCTTTTCCAAATGCTCGAAAATTAACCACTCTCGATAAATGGTTGTTTGACATAAATAAAAACCTTTCAGGCAGCAACGTTCCATATGCAGTAAACCTTACTACACATAAAACATATGATAGATTGGAGGAGGAATTAATTCTTTTGAAAAAATACAAACCTAAGATTGTGATAACTGCATTAGGGTCTCCTATTCCAGTTATAGATATTGTTCATAGTTATGGAGGGTTTGTAATTGCTGATGTTAATTCGATTGAACTTGCAAAAAAAGCCATATCTGCAGGCGTAGACGGTCTTGCTTTAGTCAGTTTCGGGGCAGGTGGGCATACAGGGCATATGAATGGGTATTCATTTGTAAGTGAAGTTCGTAGTTTTTATAATGGTTTTGTGATATTAGCTGGAGGTATAAGTTCTGGGGCATCTATCAGAGCTGCGCAAATAGCTGGAGCTAATTGTTGTTATATGGGGACTAGTTTTATTGCATCAGAGGAAAGTATAGCGACTACTGAATATAAAAAAATGATTACTCAGGCTACCTTTAATGATCTTATTTTATCTGATAAATTAACTGGAGCAAATGCTCTATATTTAAAACAGTCATTATTAAAAATGGGTTTTGATCTTAATAATATAGGTTCAGGCTCCGGTATGGATCTCAGTGGTTCTGATAAAAAAATAAAAGCTTGGCGTGATATTTGGTCTGCAGGGCACGGTGTGGGTTCAGTGAAATCAATTGAAAGTGTATCCACTATTATAGACAATTTAAAATTGGAATATGAAGTAGCTTGCAAATAAATTTTACTTGATTAGTTTAAAAAACCAATCTGAGACTATTAGTTCAAATCAGCTAATTATGTTAGGGAACACTATGAACTCACCTTTTAATCATGATAAAGCTCCATTCGGGAATTCACATGGACCAATGCTTACTGGTGTATTTGCCCCGGTTTTGAGTGAAGAGTGCTTAACTGACCTTCCGGTAGAAGGAAAAATTCCCAATGATCTTAATGGCGTCTACTTACGAAATGGACCAAATCCACGTTTTAAACCAAAAGGTTCTTATCATCCTTTTGATGGCGATGGAATGATACATTCTGCTCACTTCGAAAATGGGAAACTTACTTACCGCAATAAATGGATCCGGACTGATGGGTGGCTGGAAAATGACCGTCAAGGTCAAGAGTCGCACTGGGGAATTATGAATTCACTTAAGGGTAGAAAAGATAGGCCTATGGCAGATGCAGCTAATACAGATGTTATAGGGCATGCTGGAAATGCTGTTGCAACTTGGTACCTCGCAGGAAAATCTTATTTTTTGGACCCGGTAACTTTGGATACAATTGGATCAAAAGATTACTCACGTTCTCCCGGGCAAGGTATGTCAGCCCACCCGAAAGTTGACGAGGTTACTGGGGAAATGATGTTTTTTGATTATTTCGATTATGCTCCTTTTATGGCCTATGGTGTAATCGACAAAGAAGGGAAGCTCATTCATCATGTCCCCATTGTGCTGCCTGGAAATAGATTGCCGCATGATATGGGAATAACGCAAAATTATTCTATATTGCATGATTTGCCTGTATACCACGATGAGGATGCTTTAGCGGCTGGCAGGCATAAGATTAGATTTAACTCATCCATGAACTCCCGATTTGGTGTTATTCCTAGATATGGAAAATCTGAAGAAATTAAATGGTTCGAATTCACTCCTTGTTTTCTTTATCACGTTATTAATTGTTGGGAGGAAGGAGATGAGGTTGTAATGACGGCTTGTCGTTTCATGCCAACGAAAGACACTAACGGGGAAATTGACGAAATAAAAACCGCAAAGATGATCGCTAACCTAGGTATGGAAGCGCGTCTTTGGAGGTACAGGATGAATGTAAAATCGGGTGAATGCCGAGAAGAGTGTTTGAATGCTGATTATAATTGTGAGTTTCCAAGTTACGATACGCAGCTAACGGGTATGCATAGTCAATATGCCTACCTAGTCGACCACAACCCGGAGACTTTACACTGGACGGGTTTAAGAAAGTTCAACACAGATACTGGCGAGAGTTTAGGCAGCTGGAGTGATGGTCCTGCGCATTGCTGGTACAGTGAACCATGGTTTGCACCGGCGGATAACCAAGCATCGGAAGACCATGGTTATGTTATTTGTTTTATGTGGAATGATAAATTACAAATACAAGAGCTTCAAATTTTTGACGCCCAAAACATATCTAGAGGGCCTGTGGCGAGAGTTAGCTTGCCACATGCAATACCTGTTGGTTTTCACGCATGCTGGATGAAGCCTACGCAAATTAACATTGCTAAGTAAGCCACTTACCAATTTCTCGTAAATGGATATGAATATATGCTGAAACCAAAACAATTGGAAATTAAAGTAGCTAATTCTGGATACTATTCTGGTTTTAACAAAGTGGTTACATTTGGTGCAATGATTGCTTTAATTATATTTACAATTTGGGTCGTTTTGAAGCCACAAAATGCCAGCGAAATTTTATCAGTAATTCAAACCGATACCGTGCACTACTTTAGTGCTTGGTATATGTATATTACGTTCTTTTTTGTAATAGTCTGTTTGAGCCTTGCAGTAATACCTAAATCAGGTGCTGTCAGGTTAGGTCGCACTAAAGAAAAGCCAGAGTTTTCAAACTTTTCTTGGTTTTCAATGATGTTTGGAGCGGGCATCGGGGTAGGTATGATGACTTACTCAACTGCGGAACCAATTTTCCATTTTGCAAATAATCCAGATGTAATAAAGGGTCTGGTTGAGGGGCAATCAGCTGAAAATGTTAGATATGCATATAAGTGGGCAGCGTTTCACTATGCACTGACGCCTTGGGCATGCTACGGTATTGTGGGTTTATCGCTGGGCTACTTTGCTTACAACAAGGGATTGCCATTAACGATACGTTCTGGGTTATTTCCTGTTTTTGGAAATCGCCTAAATGGAACTTTTGGACATATTGTTGATATAGTGGCTATTATAGCCACAATTTCTGGTGTTGGTGTTACTATTGGCTTTGGGGTTTCTCAGTTTGCAGCTGGTATATTCAATATCTCTGGGGCTGAATGGATAAGTGACGCTAGTGGAAAGCCAACTTTGACTGCTCAATTAATTGCACTTGTAATAATTATGCTTGCTTCAACACTGTCTGCGGCCTCTGGTGTTAAAAGAGGTATTAAGTGGCTATCAAATATAAATATGATTTTTTCAATTTTATTATTATCTTTCTTTGTTTTTTTTGGTGCTACTCTTTTTGCATTTAAGTCTTTTTTCATGACTATATGGGATTACTTACTAGCTCTTCCTGCTATGTCGCTTTCTGTTTGGAATGCAAATGGTAATGAAACTGAGCAAGCATTAGCTTCTTGGCAGTCGTCTTGGTCTGTGTTTTATTGGGCATGGTGGATTGGGTTTGCGCCGTTTGTTGGTTTATTTTTGGCTAGAGTTTCTAGGGGAAGGACAGTAAGGGAGTATATATTTGGAGCAATGTTGGTCCCAACTTTAATGGCTCTCACTTGGTTTGCTCTTGTAGGGGGTACCGCTATAAATCTAGAACTTGTTGGGATCGCAAAAGGAGCGATAGTTAATGCAGATATATCCGCACAACTTTATGAAACAATAAATTTAATACTATCACCCAGTTTTTCTGTTTTAATGTCTCTTTTAATAGTTGTGCTACTTCTTACATACTTAGTCACCTCCGCTGATTCAGCTATACTCATCATAAACACTATATCATCAGCTGGTAGCTCGGAAAAAAAACATATTAAGCATATAGTTATTTGGGGTTTAATTTTGACATCTACAACTGGCGCTCTTTTGGCTAGTGGTGGTATGGAGGCGTTAAAATCTGTTATGATAATTGGGGCCCTACCTTTTTCACTTGTAATGGCACTTATGTCCGTAGCATTGATTAAATCATTGATTTTCAGAAAAATTGATTAATTACATGTCTGATAGAGTTATTTTGTTGTGATAATGTCACACATTCGTACTAAGATGGTAGCATTAGCGATAGAAATACTACATTATTATTGATGTTGGCGAATCTTTTCTTAAGATGGGACATGATTAAAAACTGTATTTCACTGAAGGGGAATAATATGAAGAAACTAAATCTACTAAGTTGCACTGCTATTGGTGCAATTGCTGCTGTCGGTTTGTCGTCACCAGCATTTGCTCAGCTTGACGATGAAGTTGTTGTTACAGCAACTAAAAGAACGCAAAGTATGCAGGACGTAGCTATAGCGGTTCAGGCTTTTAATACGGAACAATTAGAAGAGCAAAATATTGATAGCTTTGAAGATTATGTAAAGTACCTACCTAGTGTAAATGCCGGTGGTAGAGGACCAGGTCAAAACGAATTGTATATTCGCGGAGCAGCGATTGATGCGATTAACATAACAGTCGCTGAATCACAGGGTTCCGCCCCTAACGTTTCTCTTTATCTTGATGAGCAGCCTGTAACTCAAGGTGGCCGTAACTTAGATGTTTATATTGCTGATATGGAACGTATTGAAGTACTTCCTGGGCCTCAAGGAACACTATACGGCGCCAGCTCAATGGCGGGTACAGTTCGCCTTATTACAAATAAGCCAGTTATGAATGAATATTCCGCTAGCGCATCTGCTAGCTATGCATTCACTAAAGGCGGCGAGGATAGTACGGCTTTAGAAGCGGTTCTTAACGTGCCTGTAATTGAAGA
>JABGVR010000085.1 GCA_018645985.1 Hellea sp.
AACCTGAACCGCCCATAAGGCTAATGGATTTACAATAATGGGAAATTACAGCAAGTGATCTAGAAAATACCTCTTCATCCCCTCCACACATTGCTGTTAGTGTTCCATTAATTGCGCCAGTTTCTCCGCCTGATATCGGAGCATCAATAAAACCACATGAATTTTTCAGAGCGGTGTCATAGCAATATTTTGCACACTTTTCCGAAGTTGTAGTATGGTCTATTATTATAGATCCTGGTCCAATGTATTCCATAACCTGATCAAAGACTGAATAAACATCATTATCATCACCTACACACATAACAACATATCCAGCACCAGCAACTGCACCTTGAATACTTGACGACACAATGCCTCTATGTGTCTTTCCCCACGCATCTCTTTTTTCAGGACTTCTATTCCAAACCCGCAATTCATCAACAGCTACATCTAAATGACCCGCCATATGGTAACCCATAACACCTAAACCTAAAAAAGCACACTTAGTCATACAGAATCCCCAGAAAACTCTTGATTTATATACATCTATTCAATCAAAAGGAATTATGAAAGAATTATCCAAAAAAATAAATATCTAGATATGGAATTGGTTTCAATATCATCAAGCTGGCAAATGTGGATGACTATGCTGTTTGTATTGGTAGCTGTGTATCTATACGTTACAGAAAAATACTCAATAGAATCAATATCTGTTGGAATTGTTACAACATTGATGATATTTTTTCATTTCTTTAAACCTGAGATTTCTGCTAATTTTGACAGCACATCTTTATTGTCAGGATTTGCTGCCCCAGCACTAATAACAATAATGGCATTGTTGGTTGTCGGACAAGGGTTATTCCAAACCGGTGCATTTGAGGGTCCTATACTCCGAATAAATAATGCATTAGATAATTCCCCGAGACGCACCCTATCAATTGTTTTCATATTAGCATTCTCAGTTTCCATGTTCATGAACAATACTCCAGTTGTGGTAATGTTTATTCCAATAATATCTGCTATGGCTCTTCGTTTAAGACATTCGACATCCATTTACATGATGCCTCTAAGTTTTGTTTGTATACTAGCGGGTATGACAACCCTTATAGGTTCATCCACTAACATGTTAGTTAATGATGTTTTAGTTCGTTCTACAGATTTATCTTTAAAATTTTTTACTCAATTTCCATTTGGTATAATTTTGGCCACAATTGGATCCATTTATATCATAATAGCTGCTCCAATTTTATTACCTAACAAGAGAAAACAAAAAAATAAAAACCAAGCCTCGGGTCAACAGTACATTGCGCAGATAAGAATTACAGAACACCACCCATTAAATACCTCAGTACCAATAGCTGGATTATACCCAAAACTTAAAGATGTAACTGTTAGAATGGTACAACGGGGAGAAAAAGTGTTGTTACCTCCTTTTGAACACGCATTAGAAGAAAATGATATATTGATTGTTGCAGCCACAAGAAAGTCATTATCAAATTTATTAACCTCAAGTCCTGAGTACCTTAAAGGTATGCTCAATATAACCGGCTTTCAAAAAAATCAAAAAGATGGTGATTACAATCAGTCAATAGTTATCAGCGAAGCAGTGATTGCTCCTAGCTCGCGAATGATAGGCAGAAATATTGAACAGATAGGGTTTCGCCGCCAAACTGGTTGCTTAGTTTTAGGAATTCAAAGACGGTCGAGAATGATCAGAAAAAGTATGCTTGATATAAGACTAGAGGCAGGTGATATATTGCTGCTATTTGGATATGAGTCAGAAATAATAGAACTTCGTGACAATAGAGATTTATTACTTTTAGATTGGTCTACGAAAGAACTTCCAGATATAAGAAAATCAATATTAGCGCAACTAATATTCATAGGAACAGTCGCTTGTGCTGCTACAAGCTTTTTACCCATTGAAATAGCAGCTTTATCAGGTGCAATCGCAATGATAGCTTCAGGTTGCTTGAATATACGCCAAGCTGTAAGGGCACTGGATATGCGAATATTTCTGTTGATCGGCGCGGCATTCGCTATGGGTCTCGCGTTAGAGAAAACAGGAGGAGCTGAGTATATTGGGTTGACTGTAGTAAATACATTTCAACCCTATGGAGATCAAATACTTTTAAGTTCTGTATTTTTTATTATAGCTATTTTAACAAACATTATCTCCAATAGCGCTGCCGCATTATTGTTTGCTCCAATTGGATTAGCAATTAGCCAGCAAACAGGTATTGATCCGATATCTATAGTTTTAACTGTAATATTCGCAACAAATTGCTCTTTTGCTACACCAATTGCTTATCAGACAAATTTATTAGTTATGGGCCCTGGTCATTATAAATTTTCTGATTTTGCCCTTTTCGGTATCCCATTAATATTCATTCTGTGGCTAAGTTTTAGCCTACTTTCACCTTATTTTTTTAATGTATAGATAGTTATTGTAGTGTCACATCCGTTTGATCCAAATAAAATTCAATTTTACTTAACCGTGCCAGCCCCTTGCCCATATTTACCTAACTTAATGGAAAGAAAGGTTTTTACTCAACTTGACCCTATAGATGGCCCGATACTTAACAACCATTTTACTCAGTTAGGCTTTAGAAGGTCCCAAAATGTGATATATAGGCCTGCTTGCGAAAATTGTAATTCATGTGAGTCACTGCGAATAAGAGTTACTGATTTTATCACCAGAAAAAGCTTCCGAAGGGTAAATAGTATAAATGCTGATATCAGAGTATCAATTATGCCTTCTGTGGCAACCTATGAACAATTTGAATTACTTCAACAATATTTAATAGCTCGGCATAATGGCGGTGGAATGTCAGATATGGATTTTTCTCGCTATCAAATGATGGTTGAGGAATGTGCATCAGAAACTGATGTTATTGAATTCAGGGATACTGATAATAATCTACTGGGTGTTACATTAATCGATAACCTTTTTGATGGTTACTCCATGGTTTATAGTTTTTTCGATACAAGGCTAAGTTCAAGAAGTTTAGGAACTTTCATGATACTAAATCAAATAAACCGTTGTAAAAATGATGGTTTACCGTACCTATATCTGGGGTACTGGGTAAAAGGTAGCAAGAAAATGCAATATAAATCTCGGTTTCAACCTCATGAATTACTTAGTAAAAATGGATGGCATGAAGGAGAAACTTAAATGAAAAGACGCCAAATTTTAGGGGCTGTTGCCGCTGTGGCGACTGGAACCACTGTTACAGGAATACTGGGCAGTAAGAATAATAAAAAACAAGTTATCAAAAAAGACACTAAAGTATGTATGCCAAATATATCAAAAGGCGTTAAACGCTTTAGAATGGTTACAACTTGGCCAAAAGATTTTCCCGGCTTAGGTCAAATGCCTAACCGCTTTGCTAAAGCATTAAAAGATATGACTTCAGGCTTAATGGAGGTGAAAGTTTATTCAGCTGGTGAACTGGTTGGTGCAATGGAAAGTTTTGATGCTACAGCTACAGGTGCTGCAGACATGTATCATGGTGCCGAATACTATTGGCAAGGTAAGTCTAAAGGCTTTTCATTTTTTACATCCGTTCCAATGGGGATGACGGCGGCGGAGATAATGGGTTGGATAGATCATGGTGGTGGTCAAAAGCTGTGGGACAACCTCTCAGCTAATTTTAATATCAAACCATTTCAAGCAGGAAATACAGGTCATCAAACAGGCGGATGGTTTAAGAAAAAAATAAATACTTTAG
>JABGVR010000086.1 GCA_018645985.1 Hellea sp.
ACTAACCCTTTAGCTCTTTCCGAAAATGACTTGGATTCTTCAGTTGTTGATAAAGAAAGAGCGATGCTCAAGGCGGAAGCTTTGGAGTCTGGAAAGCCAGAGGCCATTGTTGATAAAATGGTTGAAGGCAGAATGAAAAAATTCTTTAAAGAATCTGTTCTTTTAACTCAGACATTTGTAATGGATGGTGAGCGTTCGGTTTTCAAGGTTATTGAAGATGAAGCCGCGTCTATCAATTCTGATATTAAAATGGTTGCTTTTTCTAGAATGAGTTTGGGTGAAGGAATTGAAAAGAAAGAAGAAAATTTCGCTGCTGAAGTGGCAGCAGCTGTAGCAAGTTCTTAAAACAACATAATATTTTGATAAAATATTGTCAAACTACTGGCACTATTGATTTGAATCCTTATTATCCTCTGTAGATACTAAATTTGCAGGGGATTTTTTATGGCTACAGTTTACGATTATAACCGTGTACTCCTTAAGCTTTCAGGCGAGGCCCTAATGGGTGATAAGCCATACGGTATAGATATTGCCATGACTTCGCGTATAGCAGCTGAAGTAAAAGAAGCACATCATAAAGGCTTGCAAATAGCTTTAGTTATTGGTGCTGGAAATATATTTAGAGGATTGTCATCAGCGGCTGGAGGTATTGAGCGCTCAACTGCTGATTACATGGGTATGCTGGCTACAGTAATGAACGCGCTTGCCATGCAAAGTGCGCTCGAGCAAATTGGTGTTGATACACGAGTTCAATCAGCAATTCCTATGCAAACTGTTTGCGAGAGTTATATTCGACGGAGAGCTGTCCGCCATATGGAAAAAGGTCGTGTGGTAATTTTTGCAGCGGGTACCGGAAACCCTTATTTTACAACTGACACGGCTGCAGCATTACGAGCAGCAGAGATGGATTGCGATGTCTTAGTTAAGGGGACACAGGTTGATGGCGTCTATGATAGTGATCCAAATATTAATGAAAATGCTTCTAGGTATAAAGAATTGAGTTACCAAAAAGTTTTAACGGACAACTTAAGAGTTATGGACTCAGCTGCGATAACATTGATGAGAGACAATGATATTCCTATTGTAGTTTTTTCACTTAAAGAAAAGGGCTCTTTTGATCTAGTTATGCAGGGTTTAGGAACTTGTACTACAATTAAATCTTGATATTGGTTTAAGTAAATTATTTATTTAACTTAACTTATGTGCGATGGAGAATTCATAATGGAAGATTTTGATCTAAAAGTGTTTCGCAAAAGAATGGATGGAGCTTTGTCGTCTTTGAAGTCTGAGTTTGGCGGGCTCAGAACTGGAAGGGCTAGCGTAGGTATCCTTGATGGTGTTAAGGTGAACGCATACGGTTCAGAGATGATGCTTAATCAGGTAGGTTCAGTTACTGTACCTGAACCTCGCATGCTTTTAGTGAATGTTTGGGACAAAACGTTAGTACAAGCTGCTGATAAAGCTATTCGTCAGTCGAATTTAGGACTTAACCCAATTGTTGATGGACAGAATTTGCGAATTCCTATGCCACCTTTAACGGAAGAAAGACGAAAAGAGCTTGTTAAAGTAGCTGGATCTTATTCTGAGAATTCTAAAGTTGCTGTCAGAAATGTTCGTCGCGATGCTATGGAGACAGTAAAGAAATTAGAACGTTCAAAAGCAATAAGTGAAGATGAACTAAAAGCTCATGAGTCTGATATACAGTTAGCAACGAACTCAGTAATTGCTGAAATTGATAGTGCATTAAATGTTAAATCAGATGAAATTATGCAGGTTTAATTGAAAAATAAAAACTTATATCTTTCATCCATCCCTAATCATGTAGCTATTATTATGGATGGCAATGGACGTTGGGCGCAATCGCTTAAAAGGCCTCGCCTTTATGGACATCAAGCTGGGGTAAAGGCTGTTAGGCGAATAGTGAAATCTTCAAGTGAATTGGGAATTAAATGCTTAACACTGTATAGTTTTTCGACTGAAAATTGGGCTCGCCCTAAAGCTGAAATAGCTGGTTTGTTTAACTTGTTAAGAAAATATGTTTCAGATGACCTAGAGATACTGAATAAAAATGGAGTGTGTATCCGTATCCTTGGCTCTAAAAGAGGGTTAAATTCTGAGATGTTAAAATTAGTTGAACGTGTTGAATCAACAACAAAAACTAACAAATCGTTCCAATTAAATATTGCTTTTAATTACGGGGGTAGAGACGAAATAATTAGAGCGGTTGCTAAGGCCTTAGATGCTGGTGAAAGCTTCGATACTATGAACGAAGAGGCCTTAAGTCCATACTTGGACACAGCAGGTCTTCCAGAACCAGACTTAGTAATCCGTACAGGTGAAGAGAAACGTCTTAGTAATTTTTTAACATGGCAAACTGTGTACTCAGAATTTGTTTTTACCAATGTGCTTTGGCCTGATTTTAATCAGTTACATTTATCGGAAGCTGTTTTAGAATATCAAAACCGTCAACGTAGATTTGGTTCGCTTGTAGATTTTGATGTAGCTTAGTTAATATGAAAAAAAACTCCAATAAGAAACCAATATGGAAAAATGCTGGAATAAGAGGCGTAACTGCACTTGTTTTGGCTGGAATAGTTATTCTCCCTATTTATTTTGGGGGAGTTTATTGGGCTATTCTAGTATCAACCTTTAGTGCAAGAATGATGTGGGAGTGGGTTAGAATGTTAAACTCTAGGCCTGTATTGAAAGAAATTTTTATACCAGTTGCAGGAATTTTTTTTTCTTGCTTCTTGATGGCATTTGAAAACTATAATTTTGTTTTAATAAGTATTGGATTGAGTATATTTTTAATTTCCATAGAACGATTTAATCTAAATAAAGTATTTTGGGCTTGCTTGGGGTTTATATATATATGCTTACCATCAATAGCACTAATCGGCCTTAGAGGATCTGAGGTTGGGTTTTCATCCGATGGCTTTATTAAAATGTGTTATATAATATTCATAGTCATCGGAGCAGATGTTGGAGCATATTTAGGAGGATCTTATTTTAAAGGGCCTAAACTATCTCCAGTCATAAGCCCCAATAAAACCTGGTCAGGTTTTATAAGCGGTTTAACTTTGGGGTTAATTCTGGGCGGATTAATTGGTTATTTTGCTAATATGGGTATGATATTTAGTCTTTCCTTTGCTGTTCCGATTGTATTGCTTTCCGTGGTTGGAGATCTTTTTGAAAGTGGAATTAAACGCATTCTAAAAGTTAAAGACACTGGTGAACTATTGCCAGGTCATGGTGGTTTACTGGATCGTTTAGATAGCCTAATGTTTGCTGTTCTAGGTGGTGTAATAATACTTTACTTTGTTCCAGATATTTGGCCGATATAAAATAAGATGGCAAAACGAATTACGATATTGGGATCCACTGGTTCTATAGGACAAAGTACTTTAGATATAGTTCGTAATTCACTTAAAGGTATGTTTGAAGTTGTTGCTTTAACAGCCAATAAAAATGCAAAATTGTTGGCGGAGCAGGCTATTGAATTTAACGCTCAATATGTTGCCTTATCTGATAGCAGTAATGCTGATATTCTTAAGGAAATGCTTAAGGGTCTTGATGTTAAAATAGGCACTGGCCCTGAATCTTTGATTGAGGCGGCGTCATATAAGACCGATTTTTGTATGGCGGCTATTATTGGTGCAGCAGGATTGGAGCCAACTTTAGCTGCAGTAAATCAGGGAATAAATATTGGTTTAGCTAATAAAGAGTGCATAGTTACTGCGGGTGACTTATTTACCCAACGCGTAAAAGAAAAACGATCTAAGTTATTGCCTGTTGATTCAGAGCATAATGCAATATTTCAAGTTCTTGATATTGAAAGGCCCAGTGGGGTTAGGCGTTTAATTCTAACTGCAAGTGGAGGGCCTTTCCGAAGTACACCAATAAATGAAATGCGTATGGTGACTAAAGAGTCAGCTTTACGGCATCCTGTTTGGAGCATGGGGGCTAAAATATCAATCGATTCAGCTACACTTATGAATAAAGGTTTAGAGCTTATTGAGGCTAGTTACTTATTCAACAGACCATCTAAAGAAATTGATATCATTATTCATCCCCAATCTATAGTGCATTCAATGGTTGAGTATATTGATGGATCCATATTAGCTCAATTAGGTTCACCTGATATGCGCATTCCAATTGCTTATTCAATGGCTTGGCCTGATCGCATGAATGCTCATGTAGACAGGTTAGACTTAACTGCTATGGATAATCTAAACTTTTTTAAGCCAGATTTAAATAAGTTTCCCGCTTTAAACTTGGCTCGCTTTGCACTTGAAACTGGTGGTACGGCACCATGTGTTATAAATGCAGCAAATGAAGTAGCTGTGGATGCTTTTTTACAAGATAAAATTGAGTTCCTAGATATCACACGCTTAATCGACGGGGTACTAGGGAAATATTCTTCTCGCGCTGATTTTAAAACAGAAATGTCAACTATTGAGGAGGTTATTTCTAAGGATAATGAAGTCAGAAAAGTAGCAACTGAAAATATTAAAAAATTGATATGATTAGCTTACTAAATATATTGGTGTTTATATTAAGTTTTCTTATGCTTATTACATTTTTAGTATATTTCCATGAGCTTGGCCATTATTTGACGGCAAGGTTGTTTAAAGTAAAAGTTGAGAAGTTTTCAATAGGCTTTGGAAAGCCTCTATTCCAATGGAAATCAAAAAATGGTACAATTTGGTCTCTAGGAAGAATACCATTAGGGGGATATGTAAAGTTTTTTGAAATTGACAATCAAAAAAATGACGTCGTTTCCCATATTAAAAATGACGATAAGCTATTTACTACTATCCCTGTTTTCCAACGAATGTTAGTTGTTTTAGCGGGACCCATATTCAATTTTATTCTTACTATCTTTATTTTTGCAATTCTTAGTTTTACTTTAGGTTCTTACAAAGTGGAGTCGATTGTAGGAACAGTTGTTGAGGGAAGCCCTGCTGATAAGGCCGGTTTCTTAGTTGGTGATAAAATACTTTCAATGGATAATGTAAATGTAAGTGATTTCAATGATTTAAGAAGGCATGTTGCATTAAGGGGTGATACTGATATTTTAACAAGTATTCAAAGAAATGAAGCTAAATTAAAATTAACTATAATGCCTGAACGCATGTTTGAAAAAGACTTGATTGGTGGAATATCCGAAACAGCAAAAATAGGTATAGGTCTATCAGAGCCTCTAGTAATCACCCGATTAGAATATAATTTTTTTGAAGCGATCGCATATGGCTACAATGAGCTAATAAGTTCTATCTCAATGACAGGGTATTACATTGGACGAGTAATTAAGGGTGAAGAGGATGGCAAACAACTAGGGTCCATTATAAAGATAGCTACTATTTCAGGAAAAGTAGCCGTGGATGCTATAAATGAAAACACACCGATGCCTATTCGTCTGAGGGAACTTAGTATAAGGCTTTTAACAATAGGCGCTTCTCTCTCAGTGGCACTAGGGGTAGCAAATTTAATGCCTATTCCTATGTTAGACGGTGGACATTTGGTGTACTATGGCTATGAAGCGATAGCGGGACGTCCGCTTAGTCAAAAAAAACAGGAGATAGGGTTTCAATTAGGGTTAGCAATATTGTTTACCCTATTCGTTGTTTTAACCCTTAATGATATAAGTTATGTTTCAAGTATTTTTTCTTAAGTAAGCTTTTTATGGTAATTGATAATAAATTTATGCTATTAGTGTCGCGCTATTTATTTCTTGGGTTAACGCTGACTTTTATATTCGGAGTTACGCCTAAAGTATATGCTCAGGATCCAGCCCCTATAAGTTCTGAAATGCCAACAATCATAAGGGGTATTGAAGTTCAGGGGAACCAGAGAGTTGAAGCAAACACAGTTGCTTCTTATCTCCTCATTTCACCTGGTGACCCTTACAGTGAAGAACGCATTGATTTGTCAGTCAAAACTTTGTTTGCGACTGGTTTGTTTGCTGATGTCGCTATTTTGCCTAATGCTGAAGGTATTTTATTAATACGGGTTATAGAGAATCCGATTATAAACAGAGTTATATTAGAAGGAAATAAGTCCTTAAAAGAAGAAAAAATTACTGATGAATTAGAGGCTGAGCCAAGATCAATTTTCACGAGGGCAAGTATTCAAGAGGACGTACAAAGGATAATAGAGCTTTACCGACAAGCAGGTAGATTTGCTGCTAATGTTGTACCTAAAGTTGTTCAGCAGCCTCAAAACCGTGTTGATTTAATATTTGAAATAACTGAGGGGCCGGTAACAGGGGTGAAAAGGATTAACATCATTGGCAACAGTGAATTCCCAGACCGTCGACTAAGAAAAGAAATAGTAACAGCAGAGTCTATTTGGTATAAGTTTTTTTCGTCAGATGACAATTATGATCCGGGCCGATTAGAATACGACAGAGAGCAGCTTAGAACTTTTTATACTGATAGGGGCTTTGCTGACTTTCGTGTGGTCTCAGCTGTTGCTGAATTGACGCCAGACCAAGAAGATTTTTATATAACATTTACTGTTGATGAGGGTTTGGAATATACATGGGGAGACATATCTGTTGAAACTGAATTGGATGATTTAAATTCAGACTTTCTAGAAAGATTAATTTCTATAAAGCCTGGAACTATTTATAACGCTAGTAGAGTTGAAGATGTAATTGATACTTTAAACTTTGCTGCTGGTACATCTGGTTATGCTTTTGTTGACATTCAGCCAGATATTAAACGTAACAGGGATACTAAGACTGTTGATTTAGTTTTCAATGTTGTTGAGGGTCCTAGAGTATATATTGAACGTATTGATATTGTTGGGAATACTACGACTTTAGATTATGTCATACGTCGTGAACTTGAATTGGTTGAAGGTGATGCCTTCAATAGAATATTGCTGGATAGATCGCGTAATAGAGTTCGTGCACTCAGGTTTTTCGAAGAAGTTGAAATAACAGAAAGACAAGGAAGCTCTCCTGATAGGGCAATTGTTGAGGTTGATGTTAAAGAACAGCCTACTGGAGAACTCTCTTTTTCCGCAGGATTTTCTTCAGCAGATGCTTTCTTAGTCGACCTGTCCATTACTCAAAGAAATTTACGAGGCAGAGGACAGTTACTAAGGTTTGTTATTCGGGCAAGTTCAAATAGACGTGAGGTTGACCTCAGGTTTACTGAGCCAAGATTTTTAGGTCGTAATTTAGCAGCTGGTGTTGAGGTTTTTGATGTAGAAATTGATTTTCTCAAAGAGGCTAATTTCAGACAGTCACGAACTGGAGGCCAGCTATCATTAGCGTTTCCTCTGACAGACTATACATCTCTTTCCACTAGGTACTCATTGCGTACTGAGTCGATAGAATCTCCAGGTGTTAACGCTACAAGCTGCGCTGCGACCGACGGTTCTAGTTCAGCAGTTTCACAACAGCAGTTAAGCTTTTGCGACCAAATCAATGGTAGAATGTCCTCAATTGTTGGCTATACATTTAGCTGGGATAGAAGAAATGATCCAATCACACCAACAAGAGGTTTTGATTTTCGTTTTTCACAGGACGTTGCAGGTGTTGGAGGTGACGTGCAGTACCTCAGAAGCGATTTCAGAGCAAATGCCTACAGGGGTTTATTTAAAAACGTAATTTCTAGCGCGTCAGTTTCGGGTGGATATATTAGAGGTTGGGGTGGTGATCCCGTTTCTATCAATGATCGATACTTCAAAGGTAACTATGAGTTTAGGGGTTATGACAATGCTGGTATTGGCCCTCGGGTTGTTCAATATGACGCTAACACAGGAGCAATAGTTCGGCGATTGAACTCTTTAGGCGGAAATGCATTTGGTATTGCATCTGCCGAGGTCAGCTTTCCTGTAGGAATACCAAACTTATTAGGTAGTGTTTTTGTTGAAGCAGGCACAGTTGGCTTACTTGACGCTAATGAAACTTTTGATACGGGTATTGACCCTATTACTGGAAACCAATTAACATCTGAAGGATTTTATACAAAGACGATTGACAGTTTGTCAGTTCGCGCTATGTCAGGATTATCTATATTCTGGGAAAGCCCTTTTGGGCCAATACGTTTTGACTTTACTAAACCGTTAATACAATATGACTATGATGATCGTAAGTCTTTTCAATTTACTACTCGAACAAGGTTTTAATTATGTTTATATCTAAAATTATATATCGCTCTTTATCAATAATTGGTTTGAGCTTTGTCTTTTCCATCTCAGCTTTTGCTCAAAGTACAATATTAGTCGTAGATACTGGAAGAGTGCTCAGGGACTCTGATGTAGGAAAACATATATCTACACAACTAGCTAGTATTGGAAGTTCTATGCAGTCTGAGACGCAAGCTAAGACTTCGGCTATGGAAAGCAAGGGAAAGTCTTTAAATGAAGAGTTAAAAGGTAAGACCCAAGAGGATTTAAAAAATGATCCAGCGTTATTATCAAAAGTGCAAAGCTTTCAAAAAGAGCAACAAGAGCTTTCTGTAGATGTTCAGTACAAACAACAAGAAATGAAGATTACTGAGAATAAAGCGATTCAGAAAGTTCAAGACCGATTGCGTGTTATTTTAGAGCTTATAGTTAAGGAACGTGAGGCAGATGTTGTTTTAGAAAGATCTTTAGTAATATATGGTGATCCTGTTGATGTTACGGACGTAGTGATTACACGGCTGAATTCTCAATTGAAAACCGTGCCAGTAAAACGCGAAAGATTGCCCAGGCAATAAATTGGCATTGAATCAATTAATAAGTTAGAATACCTTATAGCGAAGTTTTAGCCACCTTTTAGGATTTTTAGGGATATGTTTGATGAACGTTTTTATATTTCTTCGGGCCCGTTAAAACTATCGAGTATTATTGAGGGAACTAATTCTTTTCTCCTGGATGATAACTGTGGTGATGAAAACATATTCTCACCAGCTGAATTAGGCTCGAGTGTCAAGGGGCAAATATCTTTCCTGTGTAGTAAGAAATACTCAAGTCTAGTTCTTTCAGCTTCAGCTTCAGCTTGTTTTGTAACTCCTGAATTATCTGGATTAATAGAGTCTCAGAACATTATACCTATAATATCATCAGAACCTAAATCACACTTTTCGCGTTCCATTAGTAAACTTGTTAAATTAAGAAAAAATAGAAATTTAGTTTCTAAATCTTCTATATCAACAAGCTCAAACATTCATAAAACAGCTATAATTAGTGATGGAGCAGTTATTGAAAGTGGTGTTGAAATATCGCCATTTTGTGTGATTGGACCTGGTGTTCATATTAAACCAAATACATTTATTGGTTCTCACACTATTATTAATTGCGCTGTAGTAGGCAGTGGATGTTATATCAAGGCGTCTTCCGTGATTGGTGGTTCTGGGTTTGGTATATCAAGTGATGAAGTTGGTATTATAAATGTTCCTCATGTGGGCCGTGTTATAATTGGTAATGATGTATTTATTGGTTCCAACACCTGCATTGATCGCGGTTTTATTGGGGATACAATATTAGAGAATAATACTAAAGTAGATAACTTTGTACAAATCGCCCACAATTGCACTATTGGGACTGGTACGGTTATTGCCGCCCAAGTTGGAATTTCAGGAAGTTGTTCTATTGGTAAAGGTGTAAAAATGGGAGGTAAGGTAGGTTTAATTGACCATGTAAATGTGGGAGACTTTGCTTCCATTGCAGCAGGTTCCGGAGTTATGAATGATATACCGACAAAAGAAGTTTGGAGTGGAGTGCCAGCTATGCCTATAAGGGATCATATGAGAGCTCTTAGTGCTAATCGTAAATTAGGTAAAAAATTCAAGTAATAGTTGTGGAAATAGATAATTATATACTACCTCTGAGTAGAGACTTTATTAAGGATTATCTTCCTCATAGAGATCCAATGTTGTTCATTGATAATGTTATATCATTAGAAGAAAATCAAATAATTGCAGAGTCGTTTGTTGACCCCAAAGCGAACTACTTTAAAGGTCATTTTCCAGATATGCCAGTTATGCCAGGTGTGCTTATCATCGAGAGCGTTGCACAGGCTGGAGCTCTTCTTGTATCGCTTACACGTGGTCTGACAGAAGGAAAATTTATTGCCTTTTCATCAGTTGAAAAAGTTAAGTTTCGTCATTCAGTTTTACCGGGAGAAAAAATTACTATACATGTAGAAATAGAAAAAATACGTCTTCCATTTTATAAATTTAAAGGGGTTGCTAGAGTGCAAAATAAAGTATGTTCCACCTTAATTTTTTCTGCG
>JABGVR010000087.1 GCA_018645985.1 Hellea sp.
ACTGAATTTTAAATCTTGTATTTGGTTTAAACAAAGTTAAATCAACAAGAAAACATTCACCAAATGTAAACATTGATGTTCTGTTAAAGTCTGGCGCAAATGCTGCGTCAAGCTCTTCTGGGAATATCAAAAGTCTCTGACCATCAGCATCATCAGGCTGAATAAGGTTTCCAGTGACGGCAATTCTAGTGAAGTTATCAGGAAGAGTGAATCCTGAGACTACCTCGCCTGTGTTACCCTCGAGGTAACCTAAGTAACCGAGTGGAGTAATAGCAGAGCCTGCACCGAATGAACCCGCACAACGGTCCGGATCATAAATTGTTCCACTTGCGCCTTGCGTTACATAACTCAAGCAACCATTACTGTAGGGTGAATAAAAATCTGAAAGGGCAGCTTCATTATACCCAGCTACGCGGCTATGCTCGGCGGCAAATGTTACAAAACCTTTATCGTTTGATACACCTGTTTTCAGTGAGAAAACCTCTCTGTGACCAGCATTTCCAGGAAGCTCAGGGATAGTTGCGTATGCGTCAACTTCGATACCTTCGAACTCTCTTTGTAACTGATAGTTTACAACACCTGCAATAGCATCTGAACCATATACAGATGATGCGCCGTCTAGAAGCACATCAACGCGTTGCACGAGGGATCCTGGGATAAGGTTAAGGTCAGGAGCACTTGGAGCGCCGCGAACACCAGCAGGAGCAAGACGACGGCCGTTAACTAAAACCAAAGTACGTCCAGGATTCAAACCACGCAAAGAAGCAGTGGCAGAACCAGGTCCATTAGCTGAAAGGTTGCCAGCTGATGTGGATAGACCGGTTGTGATTTGTTGGCCTTGGACAACTGTTGTTTGTCCTAACAGATCTGATGCGTCAACTAAACCAAGATCTCGAGCAAGCTCACCATCAATAACTTGTAGCGGTGATGCAGATGTGAATTCATTTCTACGAAGACGCGAACCAGTAACAACTATTTCACCTTTCTCTTCTGCAAAATCATCTTCCTCTTCGGCCTCAATCTGCTCTACTTCAGCAGGTGTAGTGTCAACTTGTGCGTATGCTACTCCTCCCAATCCCATCATCAAACTTGATAAAATAGAAGTTTGAAGCAAACGTGTTTTGTCTAAAATATTCATTAAGGAACCCCTTCGAACTGGTTTCAATATAATTTTGACGGATTCATTCCGTACTTAATCTCCGCTTAAATCCTATAAAGAACAGAGTCACAAGAAAAAAATTACCAAAATTTAATAAAAAAAATATTTTTATTTCATTGTTGCAAATTTACCACCCACTATAACCTGTATATTGTTCTTTATAAATATCTATATATAAGCCAACATAGACGAGTAAGTGTTAACTGAGTAACACAACTTCAAATATATGAGTAGCAGATGATTAAAGCAAACTTTCTAATATTAGTAATAATCGGTGTTTTCTCGATCAATGCAGCTTTAGCACAGGAGCAAGAAACTCCAAATGAATTACTCGCTATATATAAGTGTAAATCCATAGAAAAACCAGAAATAAGGCTTGAATGTTATGACAACTCGGTAGAACGTTTTGAAAAGGCTGATAATGATGGAGAGCTCGTTACTGTTAGTAAATCAAAAATACAAAATGTTGAACGTGAAGCCTTCGGTTTCAACATTCCGTCCTTGTCATCTATAAACCGCATATTTGGATTAAAAGAAAAGTCTGAGATTGACACGGTAACAGCAGAGATAAAAGATAAAAATGACCTAACAGCATCAGTAAAAAAGACAAATACTTTAAAAAAATCACCAAAGAAAAAAGAAAAGAAGCAAAAAATTAAAGTAAAAAATATTGATGAGGTTGTTTTAAATATCAAAAAAACAACGGTATTTGGTTATAAGAAAACAAGGTTTTTCATGACTAACGGACAGGTTTGGGAACAAATCGATACTACTAGAGTCAAAATACCCAGAGCAAAAGATAATAAAGCAAATACAGCGTTAATTTCAAAAGGAGCCATAGGTAGCTTCTTACTAAGAATTAATTCACGTGGCGTTGCCATACGCGTGAAACGAGTAAGGTAAAATGTTAATACCCAAGATTTATTCGGCACCGATAAAGTGAGCATTCCGTTTGTAAAGGACTTTGATTTTAAATATGGCGAATGCTCTGTAATGAGCCCTCTGGTTAAACGGGTTATTGCCAATAATCCCGGCCCTTTCACTTATACGGGAACAGGGGTTTATATAATCGGAAATAAAGAAGTTGCTATTATTGATCCGGGGCCGAACACACCTGAACACAAAAATGCCATTAAAAAAGCGCTCACAGGAAAAAAAGTTACCCATATTTTCCTAACTCATCACCATCTCGATCACTCACCTCTGGCAAAACCTCTGGCACTTGAATATGGGTGCAATATCTATGGACTTAGCATAGATATAAAAAAAAGAAATAGTTTCCCTTCTCTTGAAGCAGGTGAAGACAATACATTTAAACCTGATATTGATGTCAAATGTGGAGATTTATTTAAAGGAGGCGAATGGACAATCGAGGCTATCCATACACCCGGACATACATCCAATCATGTATGTTACGCGCTCAGAGAAGAAAATTTACTGTTTTCAGGAGACCATATAATGGGATGGTCGACAAGTGTAGTTTCTCCATATGAAGGCCATATGGGAGATTACATAAACAGTTTAAAAAAAATTAAAGAAAGAAATTTTTCCATAATATTTCCAACTCATGGCACATATATTGATAAGGTCGATAGCTTCATTGATGCCTATATTAATCATAGATATTATCGCGAAAAACAAATTATAGAAGCACTCAAAACGGGTTCGGGTTTAATACTTGATATCGTAAAGAAACTTTATTTAGGTCTTGATAAAAGATTATACCCAGCTGCGGCTCATAGCGTGCTATCGCATTTAATATACCTGCGAGAAAAAGGTGTTGTGATGGCTACTGCAGATAATGGCCTAGATTGCCACTATAAAATAATCGAATCTTAGCCAGATCATGGATAAAGCCTACCTTTGATCCAACTATCTCCAACCAAAGAAAAAGCTAAACGGTCATGAAATCTGTAAGCCCCGTCTTGCCAAAACTCTATATACTCGGGCTTTACACGCCAACCTAACCAATGATTTGGACGAGGAACAGAAGTTCCCTCAAACCTTGCTTCGGTTTCATTTAATTCATTCATCATCGTCTCTCTATCTTTTACTGGACGTGATTGATGTGAAGCCCAAGCACTTATTCTTGATCCACGTGCTCTAGATGCAAAATAGGCATCCGCTTCAATTGAAGCAACCACTTCAGCGGTACCTCGTACACGTACTTGTCTTTTTTTACTTTTCCAGTGAAACCCTAGTGCTACTTTATTGCTAAAACTTAACTGCTGACCTTTGTTGCTTTCTGAATTTGAATAAAAAACAAAGCCGCGGTGATCTATATCTTTAAGCAATACAACTCGAACATCTGGCATTCCATTCTTATCGACTGTGGCAACAGACATCGCATTAGCATCATTTATTTCAGTAACAATGGCCTCAGACAGCCAATTTGAAAACAAACTTACAGGGTCTTTACTATCTATCCAGCCTAAATCACTCGACTGACTAGAAGCATAATCTTTTTCATTTGGAGTGCTCGGGATTATCGATTTACTCATTGTGTCTCTGCAGCTAAAAAATTAATAATTAATTCTATAATTAACCTGATTGTTAACTATGTCGTTACTATTGTTAGATACGATAGAATCTAACAATAGTTTCCTTACAGAATTAGGCCTATAATAATGACACGTCAACAAGCCTTACTTACCCTGGGTCTCAACATGTCAGCCAGAGAAGCCGAAATCAGGTCTGCTTGGCGTAAAAAAGCTAAATTTTTTCATCCTGATAGCCCCTACGCAGATGAACGCGGGTTTTTTCTTGCGCAAGAAGCTTATCATACTTTAATACCGCCAGTTCCAAAAGCTTTCAGAGTTCAAGCAAGAAGTCGAAGTTTTTAAATTCACCTAGTATCTTGGGCAAATAAATAAATCGTGTAATGAATGTTTAAAAGATTCGTTCAAGAAAGATTTGGTCATGGCAAAATTATATTTTAGTTATTCAGCTATGAATGCCGGAAAATCTGCTATCTTGCTCCAGTCTGCATACAACTATCATGAAAGGGGTATGAAAACTCTATTGCTAAAACCTGAAGTTGATACACGGGATCCACTATCAAATCATATAGTTTCAAGAATTGGTATAAAGGCTCAAGCAGAAGTTTTTAGTACGGACACAAATTTAGAAGCATTTATTAAATTATATTACAATAAGACAAAAGTTGACTGTATTCTTCTTGATGAATCTCAATTTCTAACCCCAGATCAAGTCTGGCAGCTTGCAAGTATATCCGATGATTTTGGCATTCCGGTTATGTGCTATGGTCTGCGAACAGATTTTAAAGGAAATCTTTTCCCTGGTAGCGCTACAATGCTAGCAATTGCAGATGATGTAAGAGAAATTAGAACACTCTGTTGGTGCGGAAGAAAAGCAACTATGACCATGCGCTTTGACGCCGAGGGCAAAGCCATTACAGACGGAAATCAAGTTGATGTTGGGGGGAATGAGAAGTACATAAGCCTATGCAGAAGACATTGGTTAGAGAAAAAAACCGCTAAATAAATTATTTAGTACCTTTGTAGCTGATCAACCAACAAATCAAAAAAGCCATCAGCATCAACTTTATGAGCCCAAAAGCTATTTCGTGGTAAACTAGTAGAATTCCAAAAATCTACAGAGGTATG